>CAXUIQ010000438.1:0-3905 GCA_964250815.1 uncultured Acetobacteraceae bacterium | reverse complement strand
CGCCGGCGCCGCCGCGGCGGCGCCGCTCGGGCGGGACATCATGACCGATGCGCTGACCCGCGATCCCGCCGCCCCGCCGAGCGCCCCGGCGCAGCGGGTGGCCGAGGGGCGCCTGTGACCGGGAAGGGGCACCCATGATCGCGGAAGGGCGGCTGATCCGGGCGCAACCGTCCTTTGGCCTTTTGGCCAAGCTGCGGCGGATCAACTGGACGCTTGTGCTGCTGCTCTGCGCCTTGGCGGGGGTTGGCTACGTCGCGCTGTATTCCGCCGCCGGCGGCGCGCCGGAGCCGTATGCGTCCCGCCACATTCTGCGCTTCGGCATCGGCTTGGCGATGATGCTGGGCATCGGCCTGATCGACATCCGCTTCGTGGCGCGGCTGTCCTGGCCGGTGTACGGCGTGTCCGTGGGGCTGCTGGCCCTGGTGCTGCGGATCGGCCATGTCGGCAAGGGCGCGCAGCGCTGGCTTGAGCTGGGCGGCATGCAGGTGCAGCCGAGCGAGCTGGCCAAGGTCGGCCTGGTCATGGCCCTGGCGGCATGGTTCCGCCGGGCAAGCTGGGCGCAGATGGGCAATCCCTTGTTCCTGTTCCTGCCGGCCCTGCTGGTCGTGCTGCCGGTCGGCCTGATCCTCAAGGAGCCCAACCTGGGCACCGCGGTGATCGTGGGCCTGGTGGGTGCCGCCATGTTCCTGGCGGCCGGCGTGCGCTGGTGGCTCGTCGCCCTGGTCCTGCTGCCGACGCCGTTCGCCGCGCGCTTCGCGTTCGACCACATGCACGACTACCAGCGCGCCCGGATCACCACCTTCCTCAATCCCGAAAGCGATCCCTTGGGCGCCGGCTACAACATCATCCAGTCCAAGATCGCGATGGGGTCCGGCGGCCTGTGGGGCAAGGGGTTCCTGCACGGCACCCAGGGGCAGCTCGACTTCCTGCCGGAGAAGCAGACCGACTTCATCTTCACGACGCTGGCCGAGGAGTTCGGCCTGGTCGGCGGCCTTGCGGTGATGGGGCTGCTGGCCGGCATCGTGTGCGGCGGCATGATGGTCGCGCTCCGCTGCCGGCACCGCTACGGACGGCTGCTGGCGCTCGGCATCTCGGCCAACTTCTTCATGTATGCGTTCGTGAACCTCGCCATGGCGCTCGGCGCGATCCCGGTGGGCGGCGTGCCGCTGCCGCTGGTGTCGCATGGCGGGTCGGCCATGCTGATGGCGATGTTCGGCTTCGGCCTGCTGATGTCCGTGCACGTCCACCGCGACGCGGAGTTCGCGGAGGGACGGGACGACTGAGTTCATGCATCCTATGGAGCGATGCCGCGCCGTGCCGCCCTGCCGGCAGGCTTGGAAGACGGCCGTGCAGCGCCCTCGCCGGGCGGCTCGGAAGTCTTGGATGCCGCGATGAGCGCCGACGCCTGCTCGATCGACCGGACCACGGCCTCCCCTGCCTTGCGGACCGCGGGATCGGGGCTGGCGACCAAGCGGTCCGAGAGGATCAGCGCCGGAGACAGCGCGCCGCGCAGGTCGTGCCGAAGGCTGGATGCGCGCGCCTCGGCTGCGTCGATCCGGGCCTGCGCGGCGTCGTGGCCCGGCGCCGCAGACGCCGGCATCAGGCCGTACAGGACCAGGCCCGCGCAAGCCGACGCGCCCAGCGCCGCCACGAGGAACGGCGCGCCCGCCCCCATCAGCGCCAGCACCGCTCCCGACGCGCCAAAGGCGGAGACGGCGCCAACCAATGGAACAAGCACGCGCGGCGGGATCATTGCATTGTATGAACACCAAACGCCGCCGCATTCAAGGGTTTCGCGGCCTGGCTCGGATTGACTTGCCCCGGGACGCCCGACTATAAGCCGCGTCTGCAATGGGATCGCCGGGCCAGGTTGCCCGCATTGTGTCTCGTCCGGTTGCCGAGCGGCGCATCCGCCTTGGCTCGCAGCCGCACCACCGGAATCGGAGTTCATCGTGAAGCGCACGTATCAACCGTCCAAGCTGGTCCGCAAGCGCCGCCATGGCTTCCGTGCCCGGATGGCCACCGTGGGCGGGCGCAAGGTCCTGGCGAACCGCCGCGCCAAGGGCCGCAAGCGCCTGTCAGCCTGACGCGGCCCATGCGGCGATGCCGCAGGAACTCGCCAAGCCGCCGGAACGCCTGAAGTGCCGGGCCGAGTTCCTGCGGGTCGCCGGCAAGGGGCGCCGGGCATCGGTGCATGGCTTGGTGCTGCAAGCCCTGAAGCGCCGAGACGATGGCCCGTCGCGGATCGGCTTCACCGTCACCAAGAAGGTCGGCAACGCCGTTGTCCGCAACCGGACCAAGCGGCGCCTGCGGGAAGCGGCCCGGCTGATCGCGCGTGAAATCCCGTTGGGCGGCGTAGATCTCGTGCTGGTCGGCCGCGCCGCCACGCGGCCCCGGCCCTTCACCCTGTTGCTGGCCGACCTGCGGCGGGCGCTCAACAAGGCGGGAGTATCTTGATCGCGTCCCTGCTGGTCGGCTGCATCCGGGTGTACCAATGGACGCTGCGCCCGTTCATCGGCGCCCATTGCCGCTTCCAGCCGACGTGCAGCGCCTACGGGATCGAGGCCTTGCAGCGCCATGGCGCGGCGGCGGGCGCTGCCATGACCGCGCGGCGGGTGCTGCGCTGCAATCCCTGGTGCGACGGCGGCATCGACCCGGTGCCCTCCCGCGCCTGCTCTGGAAAGTGATGGCCCTGTGATGGACCAAAAACGCCTTTTCCTCGCGATCGCGATCTCGGTCGCGATCCTGCTGGGCTTCCAGTTGCTGCTGCCGAAGCCGCCGCAACGGGCCGTCCAGCAGGCCACCCAGTCCACGCCAACGGAGCTGGCCCCGCGTCCCACCGGGGACGTTGCCGCTCCCGGAACGCAACCCATGCCCGTCCCGCCGCCCCGCGACGTGCCGCGCCTGAGGATCTCGGCGCCCCGCGTCGAAGGCAGCATCAGCCTGCTCGGCGCACGGCTGGACGACCTGGTGCTGCGCGACTACCACGAGGAGGTCGATCCGGCCTCGCCCCTGGTCCGCCTGCTGGAGCCGCGCGCCGATCCGCAGCCCTACTACGTGCAGTTCGGCTGGACGGCGGACAGCCCCGACGTGAAGGTTCCGGAGCTCGACGCCGTTTGGGCCGCGTCCGCGCCCGAGCTGACCTTGGCGACGCCGGTGACGCTGTCCTGGGACAACGGCGCCGGGCAGGTGTTCGAGGTCGCCCTTTCGATCGACTCCAACTACCTGTTCACCGTGGAGCAGCGCGTGCGCAACACCGGGCCTGCCGCGGTCGGCGTGCACCCCTGGTCCCGCATCCGCCGCGACTACACGCCCAAGACCGCCGGCTACTACATCCTGCACGAGGGCCTGCTGGGCGTGCTCGGCGGCCGGTTGCAGGAACAAACCTATCAGAAGGCGAAGACCGAGAGCGAGAAGACCCATGGCCCGTCGCTCGACATGGCCACCACGGGCGGCTGGGCCGGAATCACCGACAAGTACTGGCTCACGGCGCTGATCCCCGACCAGGCCACGCCGGTGGTCGCGAACTTCCGCCACCTGACGGAGAACAACAGCGACCGGTACCAAGCCGATTTCGTGTCGGCCAACCCGCTCGTGGTCGGACCCGGCGCCATGGGCAGCAGCACGACGCGCCTGTTCGCCGGCGCCAAGGTGGTGCAGCTCCTCGACCGCTATCAGAGCGAGCTGGGCGTGCCCAACTTCGACAAGGCGATCGATTTCGGCTGGTTCTACTTTTTGACCAAGCCGATCTTCTACGCGCTGGACTGGCTATACAAATTGACCGGCAACTTCGGCGTTGCGATCCTGATCTTCACGGTGTTCGCCAAGGCCGTGTTCTTCCCGCTGGCCAACAAGTCCTACAAGTCGATGAGCAAGATGAAGCTGCTCGGCCCGAAGATGCAGGA
>CAXUIQ010000437.1:0-3914 GCA_964250815.1 uncultured Acetobacteraceae bacterium | reverse complement strand
GCAGCCAACGCCAGCAGCCGCGGAAGCGGGACAGCAGCCAGACCGGCTTGCCCATCGTCGCCGCCAGGTGCGCCACCGCGGTGTCCACCGCGATGACCAGGTCCAGCCCCGCCACCCGCGCCGCCGTGTCGGCGAAGTCCTGCACGCCGTCCATGAGGTCGATCACGCCGAGTTCTGGCGGCGGTGGCGTCCTGCCGGGTTCATGCCGCTGCAGGCTGTAGAACTGCACCCCGGGCAGCCCGGCTAGGCCCATCAGCTCCGCAGGCGGCAACGAGCGTTGCCGGTCGTCGGCGAAGGTGCTGCTGCCAGCCCAGGCCAGGCCGACGCGCAGGGCCGGCGCGCCATCGGCCGCGTCGTGCCACGGCGCATACTGGTCGGCGTAGGGCAGGGCCGGCGGGATGGTGTCGAGCGTCGTGCCGAGCAGGCGCGGCAGGCTCAGCAGCGGGCAGACGACATCGAACGGCGGCAGCACGCCGCCGACCGCCACCACATGATCGACGCCCGGCACCGCGCGCAGCAGCCGGGCCAGCGCCGGCTGCACCGCCAGGATCACCCGCGCGCCCCGGGCCGCCACGAGCGGCGCGTAGCGGACGAACTGCAGCGTGTCGCCCTGGCCCTGCTCGGCATGCAGCAGGACCGTGCGGCCGGTGATGTCCTCGCCCTCCCAGCGCGTCACGGACGCGAGCCAGGCCGGATTGCCCTTCAGCAGCAGGCGCCATTCGTAGTGGTCCCAGGTCTCCGGCGCGAGCCGCCCCAGGGACAGGAGGGTGACGGCCAGGTTGTGCCGCGCCACCGCGTTGTCCGGCGACGCGGCGACCGCATCCTGCCCGGCGCGCACGGCGTCCTCGAACCGTCCGAGGCCCTCAAGCGCCATGGCGCGGTTCACCAGCGCCTCGAAGGAACGGGGCCGCAGGTCCAGCGCGTGGTCGGCAAAGGCGAGGGCCTTGGCGTAGTGGCCGAGCGCGATCAGCACGCAGCTCAACGTGGTGGCATGGGCAGGCCCGGGCGCCAGGCGGAAGGCGTCGAGGCAATGGACCAAGGCCTGCGCCACGTCGCCGTGGTCGAGCAGGGCACCTCCCAGGGCCGCCTGGATCGCGGCATCGCCGGGCTGCAGCTCCGCCGCCAAGAACAGCGCGCCGATGGCCGGCCCAGTCCGGCCCAGCGCCCGCAGCGCCCGGCCGTTCAGCAAGAGGATGCGCGCGTCGCCAGGGTGGCGCTGGCAGGCGGCGGTGAGCAGCACGGCCGCGTCTTCCGCGTGGCCGGCGTCCAGCAGGGCTTGGCCTTGCGCCGCGGCGCGGGCGGCCTGATCGGGACCCGGCCGCAGGGCGCGGTGCATCGCCAGGCCGCGCTCGAACGGCGCCGGCGCACTTTTCGGGCGGGCGTGGGCGCGGCGGGGCTGCTTGCGGTGCGCCGGCATCGTCGAACTCCGTCTGCTGCTGCCGGGCAGTGTGGCGGGGAAAGATTAAGAAGCGGCGAACGCCGGGTCAGTCCGCGGTCGAGCCGCCGTCTGGCTGGCCGCCGAGGCCACGGCGTACCGCTCCCGCGTTGACGGCCTTGCCCCGGCGGCGGGCGGCGCGGGCATGGGAGCCATGCCGGGAACTCTCGCCGCCGCCGGGGCGTCCCCAAGTATGGTCTCCCGAACGCACCGCAGGACAGCATGAGCCAGACATCGACCGATCCGCGCACGCTGGCCACCGCGCCGGCCATTCCCCGGACCAGCCTGGCAACCGGCATCCTGCTGGCGATCAGCCTGTCGCACCTCTTGAACGACCTGATGCAGTCGCTGGTGCCCGCGGTGTATCCCATCCTGAAGGCGAAGTTCTCGCTCGACTTCGGCCAGGTCGGCTTGATCTCGCTCACCTTCTACCTGACGGCCTCGCTGCTGCAGCCGGTGGTGGGCGTGGTCACCGACCGGCGGCCGATGCCGTTCTCGCTGGCGACGGGCATGGGGTCCACGCTGGCCGGGCTGCTGCTGCTGTCGGCGGCCGGCAGCTTCGGGAGCATCCTGCTGGCGGCGGGGCTGATCGGCCTCGGCTCCGCGGTGTTCCACCCGGAGTCCTCCCGCGTCGCCCGCATGGCGTCAGGCGGGCGGCACGGCCTGGCGCAGTCGGTGTTCCAGGTGGGCGGCAACGCCGGCTCGGCGGTCGGGCCGCTGCTGGCCGCCTTCGTGGTGGTGCGGCATGGGCAAGCGAGCATCGCCTGGTTCTCGGGCGTGGCGCTGCTGGCGATGGCGGTCCTGGCGGTGGTGGGGCGCTGGTACGGGCGCCGGGTCGCGGAGCGCCGCCGCGCGCCGGCGGCGGCCCCGGCGGCGTCGTGCCGGTCCAGGGCGCGGGTGGCCACGTCCGTCGCGATCCTGCTGCTGCTGATCTTCTCCAAGTACTTCTACATGGCCAGCCTGAACACGTACTACACCTTCTACCTGATCGAGCACTTCGGCGTGGCGGTGGATACGGCGCAGTTGCTGCTGTTCGTGTTCCTTGGCTCCGTCGCGGTCGGCACGGTGGTCGGCGGGCCGCTCGGCGACCGGTTCGGGCGCAAGCGGGTGATCTGGGGGTCCATCCTCGGCGTCTTGCCGTTCACCCTGGCGCTGCCCCATGCGGACCTGCTGTGGACGACGATCCTGACCGTGCCGATCGGCCTGATCCTGGCGAGCGCGTTCTCGGCCATCCTGGTGTATGCGCAAGACCTGCTGCCCGGTCGCGTGGGGCTGGTCGGCGGCCTGTTCTTCGGCTTCGCCTTCGGCATGGGCGGGCTTGGGGCCGCGGTGCTGGGGCGCTTGGCGGATGCGACCAGCATCGAGCATGTCTATGCGTTGTGCGCCTTCCTGCCGGCCATCGGGCTGCTCACCGCGTTCCTGCCCGACACGCGGCGGATGGCCGCCCGGGCGCAGGGCACGCGCTGACCGCGGCGCAAACCTCCGGGGCAGTGGATCGCGCGCCCGCCTCGCAACATTCCGGTGTCCCATGGCATTGTTCCAAGGCTTGTCCGCATTCCCCATTACCCCGGCCGACGAGCAGGGGCGCGTCGATGACGGCACGTTGCGGGTGCTGCTCCGCCGCCTGGCGGATGCCGGGGTCGGCTCAATCGGCCTCTTGGGCAGCACAGGGACATATCCGTACCTGACCCGCGCCGAGCGGTGCCGGGCGGTCGAGGCCGCCGTGGACCAGGTCGGCGGCCAGGTGCCGGTCATGGTCGGCATCGGCGCGCTGCGAACGGACGAGGCGGTGCGTCTCGGGCAGGATGCCAGGGGGGCCGGGGCGGATGCGGTGCTGCTGGCGCCGGTGTCCTACGCGCCGCTGACCGACGACGAGGTGTTCGCCCACTTCGCGACGGTCGCGGAGGCAACCGGCTTGCCGCTCTGCATCTACAACAACCCCGGCACGACCCATTTCACCTTCAGTGGCGCTCTGATCGTGCGCCTGAGCCGGGTGCCGCATGTCGTTGCAGTGAAGAGCCCGGCCCCGGACGCCGACGCCGTGCCCGGCGCGCTCCGCAACCTGCGTGCCGCGGCGGCCCCGGGCTTTTCCGTCGGCTACGCCGTGGATTGGAAAGCCACCGAGGCGATGCTGGCCGGCGGGGATGCGTGGTACAGCGTCGCGGGCGGGCTGTTCCCGGCGGCCTGCATGCCCATCGTCAGGGCCGTCGAAGCCGGGCGCCCGGACGAAGCCCGGGCGCTGGACGCGCGGCTGCAGCCGCTTTGGGATTTGTTCGTCGAGTTCAGCAGCCTGCGCGTGGTGTATGCGGCCGTGAACCTGCTGGGCCTGTGCCGCACGGCGCCGCCCCGGCCGATCCTGCCGCTGCCCGAGGACGCGCAGCGCCGCATCGGCCAGGTCCTCCGGGCGCTGGACCTGGCCTGAGCGGCACCGGAAGAGTCGCCAGCGCCGGGCGGTCCGCTGTAGCCTCCCGCCCCATGC
>CAXUIQ010000436.1:0-3915 GCA_964250815.1 uncultured Acetobacteraceae bacterium | reverse complement strand
GTCGTTAAGTGACAACTTACAACGATAGCTATAACAATGGCAACCCGAACTACCTCAACGGCAGCAACGGGCAGAACTTTACGTTGGGAGCGGGGCTGGACTGGTTCATAGGAGCGTCGAACGAGACGCTTACCTACGTGGGAGGTCTCAACATCTCACCCTACGCCAACCTGATCTCATTTACTGGAACCAACAACACGATTGTACTGCAAGGAGCAAGCACCGACTTATTCATAAGTGAAATCGATCCGACCGACAAGATCGGAGCTATAAAGGGAGCCTCATCCAACAACTACATAGTCGCCAGTGCTGCCGCTCAGGCCGGCTCAGGCGGTTCAGGAACTCAGCCTAGTGGTCCAACAACCTTGGATCTTTCAGCGACGAAGCTGACAGGCATAACAGCAATAGAAGGCAACGATCACGGCGATACCATCAAAGGTGATGGCACAGGTGTGCCGATCCGAGCGGGAAGTGGCAACGACAAGATTTATGAGAACGGTCCAGATAACGTTGATGGCGGCGGTGGTTTCAATACATACGTTGCAAACTCGAATCTTGCATCGTATCAAGTGACGCATTCTGGTGCAACATGGTCACTTGTTGACTCAAATGGCAATCCTATCTCCCTGAAGAACATTCAAGAGGTTTCATTCACAGACGGTCCTCAATATTCCGGCACGGCCCTCCCGCCGATGACGGATGCGGATGCGACCGCCAACTCGGTAAGCGCGCTCGCCGCCAACGGCAGCACCGTGGGCGTGACCGCCTCGACGACCGAGCCGAACGCGGGCGCGACGCTCACCTACAGCCTGGTCAACGGCAGCAACAGCCCGTTCACGGTGAACCCCAGCACCGGCGTCGTCACGGTCGGGAACTCCAGCCTGCTCGGCTCGGCGATGAGCTACGCCGTCACCGTGCAGGCCACGGACGGCACGCTGACGACGCAGGGAGCCTTCTCGGTCAACGAGACCTTCCCGGCGGACCTGTCGGGGTTGACGACGACGCAGGCGGCGGCCTTGCCCACGGCCGAGATCGCGGCGCTCACGACCACGCAGGTCGCCTCCCTGACGCCGGCCGAGATGGACCTTGGGTAGCAGCGGAGCAGAGAGTCAGTTTCAGGCGAACGCCCGCGAAGCTGCGCAGATTGGTTATCCGGATCAGGCGCCGTCACCGCGCGACGGCAGCGGCGCGTGCTTGGGCAACGCCTCGACATAGACGCGCTTCGCAGGTGGACGGGACCGGTCGGGGCACGGCATCCACCAGTCCGCGAACGCGACGAGGCGGCTGCCGGGCGCTTCGCTGTAGTGGATGTAGCCGACGGCATCCACGCCCCACTTCGGGCTGGCATCCTCCGGCGCCTCCGCGACGTGCTGCCAGGCCAGCCCGGCCACGTCCTCGCCGGCGTTGGGAGCGCCGCTCATTGCCGTCCCTGGCGCCCCGGCGCTGTCGCTTCAGCGCGCAGCCCGGCCTGGATCAGCCGTCGCACGGCCTCGGCCTCGGACCCGATTCGCTCCGAGAAACGGAACTCCGCGACCTCGGCCCACAGGCTGTCGGGCAGGGTCACGCTCTTGCGCGTGACCGGTTCTGGGGATCTTTCCATAGTCCCGACCTACACCGGCGCTCGCCTTGGTGCAAACCGTGCATCTGGTGCATTTTGGTGTTGCCGAGCGTGTAGGGGTATGCACAATGGGCGCTGCAACCAAGGGAGGGCCGCAATGACCAGAAGTCCGGAAAGGTTCGAGGTCGCGGTGTGCATCACGCACGAGCCGACCGACGATGGCCCGCGCCCGATGCTGCGGCCTTTCCGCGCCGCGTTCGAGTGCGCCACGCGCGAAGAGGCCGAGCAGAAGGTGAAGCAGTTCTTCGCGGCGGCGGCCGAGACCGGATTGCAGCCCTACACGGTGACGCACATCACGCCGGTCCGCGCGCTTTCGCCCGTCGCCGGCGAGATCCTGCCGGGCGGCGGGGCCATTCTCGGCGAGACGCTCGCCGACGTGCTCAACTTGGACACCTGGACCCAGACCCGGTTCATCACGACTCGGAAGGCGGATCGCGAGGGACGGCAGGAACCCTTGGACCGGTGAGCCGGCTCGCCGCGCAGCATGCGCCCGATGAACATCCGAGGGAACGCACCATGACCCGCGAGAAGGCCGAGGACATCGTCCGCAACGTGCTGTACGGGGCGCCGGGGGAAGACTACGACACCGCCGATGGCCGCAGGCTGCTGCTCGGCGTGCTAGAAGAGATGGGCATTGCGGCCCTGACCGACGAGGCCGTGATCCGGCTCGCCGCCGCGCACCAGGCCCACGATGAGTGGCGGACCAGCCGTCTCTTGCGCTCGGGCGCGTCCATTTAACCCACCTTTTCTGCTGCGCTCCGCGCCGGACGGCCCCGACTTGGGTTCCGGGGCCGTCCGGCGCGCATCAACCCGTGCATCTATCTCTGGCCAGCAAACCCCACCCTGCTATGTTCGTGCAGCAGGCGGGGAGGTGGGCGGTGCTGGTTGGCTACATGCGGGTGTCCACGGCCGAGCAGAGCCTCGCCCTCCAACGCGACGCGCTCGCCGCCGCCGGCGTCGCGCCCGAGCGCCTCTACGAGGACACCTGCTCCGGCACCGTCACCGACCGGCCCGGTCTCGCGCGTGCCCTCGACATCCTACGCGCCGGCGACACGCTCGTGGCCTGGAAGCTCGACCGCCTCGGACGCTCGCTCGGCCACGTGGTCGAGTTGGTCGACGCGCTGCAGGCCAAGGGGATCGGCCTCAAGGTGCTGACCGGCGGCATCGACACGACTTGTGCAACGGGGCGGCTCGTGTTCGGCATCTTCGCCACGCTCGCCGAGTTCGAGCGCGACCTCATCCACGAGCGCACCATGGCCGGCCTTGCCGCCGCGCGAGCCCGCGGTCGCACGGGAGGGCGTCCCCGCCTCATGACCCGCGCCAAGCTGCGCACGGCCATGGCGATGATGGCCGACCGGGGCAACGCCGCTTCGGACGTGGCCGAGCAGCTCGGCGTCTCGACCAGCACGCTCTACGCTTACGTGGACGGCGCGGGGCGACCCAAGCCGCGTGCCCGCACGCTGCTCGGCCGCTGACCGTCCTTCGTGCCGACCTCCTTCCTCAGCGCCGAGCAGGAGCGCCGGCACGGCCGCTACGCGGGCGAACCCTCGGCCGACCAGCTTGCGCGCTGCTTCCACCTCGACGACGCTGATCGCGCGCTGATCGCCACCCGGCGCTGGGACCACATGCGGCTGGGCTTCGCCGTCCAGCTCGGCACGGTGCGCTTCCTCGGCACCTTCCTCGACGATCCCGCCGCGGCGCCGACCGGCGTCGTCGCCGACCTCGCCCGCCAGCTCGGCATCGCCGACCCCGGCTGCCTGACCCGCTATCGCGAGGGCCGCATCCGCTTTCAGCACGCGACCGAGATCAGGGCGCGCTACGGCTACCGCGAGTTCACCGACCCCGCCGCGGGCTTCCGCCTGGTGCGCTGGCTCTACGCCCTGTGCTGGACCGGCTCGGACCGGCCCGGCGCGCTGTTCGACCGCGCCGCCGCGTGGCTGGGCGCCAACAAGGTCCTGCTGCCGGGCGCCTCCGTGCTGGAACGCCTGATCGCCCGCGTGCGGGCGCGCGCCGCCCAACGCCTCTGGCGCACCTTGGCCCGCGACGTAGCCGCAGCGCAGCGCGCACGGCTCGAAGCCCTCCTGGTGCCGGGAGAGGGCGAGCGGCAGAGCGCCTTCGACCGCCTGCGCGACGGCCCTGCGTTACAATCCCCGGCCGAGCTGGGCCGCGCCGTCAAGCGCCTCGACGAAGTGCGCGCCCTGGCCGAGAACCTCCCCTCCGCCGACCAGGTGCCGCCGGGGCGGGTCGCGGCCCTGGCCCGCCCCGCCCCCGCCCCCCGCCCCCCCGCCGGCGCGCGG
>CAXUIQ010000435.1:0-3916 GCA_964250815.1 uncultured Acetobacteraceae bacterium | reverse complement strand
ATGATGATCATGGGCGACACCTGCACCCGCGCCTGCAGCTTCTGCAACGTGCGGACCGGTCAGCCGGAGCCGCTCGATGCGGACGAGCCGCGCCGGGTCGCGGATGCGGTGGCGAAGCTCGGGCTGCGGCACGTGGTCATCACGTCGGTGGATCGGGACGACCTGCGCGACGGCGGCGCCGCGCACTTCGCGGCGGTGATCCGGGCCGTGCGCGCCGCGGCGCCGGGCACGACGATCGAGGTGCTGACGCCCGACTTCCTGCGCAAGCCCGGCGGGCTTGAGGTGGTGGCGGAGGCGCGGCCCGACGTGTTCAACCACAACCTGGAGACGGTTCCGCGGCTTTACACGAGCATCCGGCCCGGCGCGCGGTACTACCAGTCGCTCCGGCTGCTCGACCGGGTGAAGATGGTGGACCCGACAATCTTCACCAAGTCTGGGCTGATGCTCGGACTAGGGGAGGGGCGCGCCGAGGTCATGCAGGTCATGGACGACCTACGGGTGGCCGATGTCGATTTCCTGACCTTGGGCCAGTACCTGCAGCCCACGGTGAAGCATGCGGCGGTGGACCGTTTCGTGCCGCCTGACGAGTTCGCGGACTATGCCGCGATGGCTCGCGCAAAGGGGTTCCTGATGGTGAGCGCCACGCCGCTGACCCGCAGCTCCTACCATGCGGATGCGGATTTCGCGCAGTTGCGGGCCGCCCGCGCGAAGCGCCTCGCATTGGTGACCGCCTAGCCATGCCGACACATGCCGAACACAAGGTGCTGCCCTACAGCCCGGAGCAGATGTTCGACCTGGTGGCGGATGTCGGCAAGTATCCGACGTTCCTCCCGTGGTGCGCCGGCGCGCGGGTGAAATCCCACACCGACACGCAGCTTGTGGCGGACCTCACCATCGGCTTCGGGCCGTTCCGCGAGAGCTTCACCAGCCGGGTCGAGCTTGACCGCCCGCGGCAGATCCAGGTCAAGTACGAGCATGGCCCGTTCAGGTACCTGAACAACAACTGGACGTTCGAGGCGAACCCGAAAGGCTGCAACGTCAAGTTCTACGTCGATTTCGAGTTCAGGAGCCGCATGTTGCAGTCGGCGATCGGGGTCGTGTTCAACAACGCCGTGCGGCTGATGGTCAACGCCTTCCTGAAGCGTGCGCGGGAAGTCTATGGCGCGCCCGCCGCGACGATCGCCGTGACCCCGGCTGCCGTGCCGGCGAAGTCTTGAAGCGGAACAGGCCAGCATGACCTATGCTCCGCCGCGGTTCGACTTCGCCGCTCCGGTGCGGGTCAACCTGTATTCGGACACGCAGACCAAGCCGAGCCTGGCGATGAAGCAGGCGATGCTGGAAGCCGAGGTCGGGGACGAGCAGCATGGCTCCGATCCCACCGTCTGGGCGCTGTGCGACCGGATGGCGGCGCTGCTCGGCAAGGAGGCGGCCGTGTTCCTGCCGTCCGGGACCATGTGCAACGAAATCGCCATCCTGGTCCAGTGCCGGGCAGGCGACGAGATCCTGGCGCACCGCACCGCGCATATCGCGACGGCGGAGGGCGGCGCGCCCTGGGCGCTGGCCGGCGTGCAGGTTTCGCCGCTTGGCGGGGACCACGGCGTGTTCACGGCGGAGGCGCTGGCCGCCGCCCTGCGCCCGGCGTCCCGCTACTCGCCCAGCCAGCGCATGGTGGAGGTCGAGCAGACCGCGAACCTTGGCGGCGGCGCCATATGGCCGTTGGCGGCCTTGAACGAGGTCGCGGCGACCGCCCGCGCGCACGGGATGGCCACCCACATGGACGGTGCGCGCTTGATGAACGCCGTGGTGGCGGCCGGGGTCCCTGCGGCGGAGATGGCGGCCGGCTACGACACGGTGTGGCTCGATTTCACCAAGGGCCTCGGCGCGCCGCTGGGCGCGGTGCTGGCGGGTTCGGCCGCGTTCATCGACGCCGCCTGGCGCTGGAAGCAGCGGCTGGGCGGCTCAATGCGGCAAGGCGGGATTTGCGCGGCGGCGTGCCTGTATGCGCTGGACCACAACGTGGACCGGCTGGCGGACGACCACGAGAACGCCCGGGCGCTGGCGCGCGGCCTGGCGCAGATCCAGGGCCTGTCGGTCGAGGCGCCGGAAACCAACCTGGTGTTCTTCGACACGCGGGGTGCAGGGCTGACGGCGCAGGAGCTTGCCGACCGGGTGCGTGCGGCAGGGGTGCTGATCTCCGTCATGGGCGAATACCGGGCGCGCGCCTGCACGCACCTCGACGTGACGGCGCCGCAGGTCATGGAGGCCGTGTCGGCGATCCGGGACGCGGTGCAGTGGTAGAGGGTTCCCCTACCGGTTCTTTGCGGCTGCGCCGAGCATCGCCAGCGCCCGCATCGCCGTTGCCCGGCGCACCGCGGCGCGGTCGCCGGGAAAGACCTGGCGTTCCGTCACCGTGGGGCGTCCACGGCTGGCGATGCCGAACCAGACGGTTCCCACGGGCTTGCCTTCGCTGCCGCCTCCTGGTCCCGCGACCCCGGTGACCGAGACTGCCAGCGCAGCCTGCGAGCGCAGCAGCGCGCCTGCGGCCATGCTGGCGGCGACCGGGCCGCTCACCGCGCCGTTGGCCTCGATCAGTCCAGGCGGGACGCCGAGCATGTCCGACTTGGCGGCATTCGAATACGTGACGAAGCCGCGGTCCAGGACATCCGACGAACCTGGGATTTCGGTCAGCACGGCGGCGATCAAGCCGCCGGTGCAGCTTTCCGCCGTCGCGAGCATCAGCCCGCCGGCCCGGCACTCGGCAAGCAGGGCCGTCGCGGCCTGCATCAGCTCCGGATCGAACATAGGCGGCATCCTTCTCAGAGAACGGCTACTTGCCGGGCGGCATAGAGCGCCAACGCGACGCCGCCTCCGGCCAGGATGTCGTCGGCCATGATGCCGAAAGCGCCTGCCTGGCGGTCGGCCCATCCGACCGGACCCGGCTTCCAGATGTCCAGGATGCGGAAGCCCACGAAAGCCGCCGCCAGCCCGGCCGCCGAAATCCCGGCAAGTCCCAGCATGGCGACCCACTGGCCGGCGACCTCGTCGATCACGACCCAGCCCGGGTCCGAGTTGGGATCGGCCACGCCGTCCCGGATGGCGAAGTAGCCGGCCGCAACCGCAAGCACGGTGCCAAGCGGCAGCAGCCAGGGCGGCCCGGACATGAGCGCCGCGCCGACCAGCAGCGCCGCCGCCGACCCGGCCGTTCCCGGGGCGGCCGGGAAGAAGCCGATGCCGAAAGCGCTGGCAACCAGGCGGCTCACCCGGCAGACCGCGCGAGCGGGTGCGGCATGACGTCGCCGCGCCGGGCCGCGTAGATCACGACGTTCTCGATCACGCGCTGCACGTAGTTGCGGGTCTCGCTGAACGGGATCAGCTCGATCCAGTCGATCATGTCGATGGCGCTGGTCCGCGGGTCGCCATGGGCGGCGAGCCAGTCCAGCACGCGGCTTGGCCCCGCATTGTAGCCCGCGAGCGCCAAGGGCAAGGCGCCGCCGAACTGGTCCAGCAGCGCTTGGACGTACGCCGTGCCGAGCCGCATGTTGTAGGCGGCGTCGGCGGTCAGCGCGGGCAGGCTCACCGGCTCGTTCAGTTGCCGCGCGACGCTGGCGGCGGTCGCCGGCATGAGCTGCATCAGGCCCTGCGCGCCGGCCGGGCTTCCGGCCTGGATGTCGAAGCTGCTCTCCTGCCGTATGAGGCCGAGCGTCACCGCAGGCTCGACCGCGCTGCCGGGCGGGTCCACGGGGACGGGCCAGCCGGCCTCCGGCAGCATCAGCCCCTCCCGCGCGGCCCGGCGCGCGATGGCCACCGCCTGGTCCGGCAGGCCGAGGCTCAGGGCCATGCGCGCCGCCATCGCGCGTCCGGCCGCATCCGCGCCGCGCACGACCCGGCGTGGAACGCCGAGCAGGCGACAGCCCTC
>CAXUIQ010000434.1:0-3941 GCA_964250815.1 uncultured Acetobacteraceae bacterium | reverse complement strand
CGCCTGGGGCGTCTCGCCCGAGCGGTTCGACGCCGCGATCCAGGCGCCGCTGTCCCGCGCCCGCCAAGCCCTCGCCCGGCACCGGGAGCAGCTTGCCGGCAAGAGCGTGTTCTTCTTCCCCGACAGCCAGCTTGAGATCCCGCTCGCCCGGTTCCTGTCGCGCGAGATGGGCATGAGGCTCACCGAGGTCGGCACGCCCTATCTGCACCGGCAGCACTTGGCCGAGGAGCTGGCCCTGCTCCCCGCCGGCACCGCGCTGAGCGAGGGGCAGGACGTGGACCGCCAGCTCGACCGCGCCCGGGCGGCGCGTCCGGACCTGGTGGTGTGCGGCTTGGGCCTCGCCAACCCGCTGGAAGCGGAGGGCATCGGCACCAAGTGGTCCATCGAGCTGCTGTTCACGCCCATCCAGGGCTACGACCAGGCCGCCGACCTCGCCGAGCTGTTCGCCCGCCCGCTCAACCGCCGCCTGCGGCTGAGGGTGTAGCCCATGCAGCTCACGCTCTGGACCTACGAGGGACCGCCGCACGTCGGCGCCATGCGGATCGCCACCGCCATGGAGGGTGTCCACTACGTGCTGCACGCGCCGCAGGGCGACACCTACGCCGACTTGCTGTTCACCATGATCGAGCGGCGCCAGAAGCGCCCGCCCGTGACCTACACGACGTTCCAGGCCCGCGACCTCGGGGCCGACACGGCGGAGCTGTTCAAGGACGCCGTGCGCGACGCTCATGCCCGGTTCCAGCCGCAGGCGCTGCTGGTGGGGGCAAGCTGCACCGCAGAATTGATCCAGGACGACCCCGGCGGCCTCGCCCGCGCGCTGGGCTTGCCGGTGCCGGTCGTGGCGCTGGAACTGCCGTCCTACCAGAAGAAGGAGAACTGGGGCGCGGCGGAAACCTTTTACCAGGTGGTCCGTGCCTTCGCCGGGCCGTCCGTGCCGCCGCCGGGCACGGCCCGGCCGGAGCGTGCGCCGGGCGCCCGGCCGCGCTGCAACGTGCTCGGCCCGGCGGCGCTCGGCTTCCGCCACCGCGACGACGTGGCGGAGGTGACGCGCCTGCTGGCGCAGCTCGGCATCGACGTGAACGTGGTGGCGCCGCTGGGGGCCACGCCCGCCGACATCGCGCGGCTGGGGGAGGCCGAGTTCAACGTCGTGCTGTATCCGGAAATCGCCGGGCAGGCGGCGGCGTGGCTCGCCCGCAGCTTCGGCCAGAAGGCGACCAGGTGCGTGCCCATCGGCATCGGGGCCACCCGGGACTTCATCCACGAGGTTTCGGCGCTGGCCGGCGTCGATCCCGCCCCGGCGCTCGCCGGCGCCCCGTCCCGGATGCCGTGGTACACCCGCTCCGTCGATAGCAACTACCTCACGGGCAAGCGGGTGTTCGTGTTCGGCGACGCGACCCATGCCATTGCCGCCGCCCGCGTGGCCCAGGACGAGATGGGCTTCACCGTCGTGGGCCTCGGCACCTACGGGCGCGAGTTCGCCCGGGACGTGCGGGAAGCGGCGAAGCTCTACGGCGTGGAGCCGCTGATCTCCGACGACTACCTGGAGATCGAGGCGCGCATCGCGGAGGCGCAGCCCGAGCTGGTGCTGGGCACGCAGATGGAGCGGCACATCGCCAAGCGCCTGGGCATCGCCTGCGCCGTGATCTCCGCCCCGGTCCACGTCCAGGACTTCCCGGCGCGCTACTCCCCGGTGATGGGGTGGGAGGGCGCGAACGTGCTGTTCGACGCCTGGGTCCATCCGCTGATGATGGGGCTGGAAGAGCACCTGATCGGCATGTTCCGCGAGGACGCCGAGTTCGGGGCCGACGCCGCGCCGTCGCACCTGGGCCACGCCGCCCCGGCGCGGCCGGAACCGGAGCCGTCGCCGGCGGGTCCGCTGGTCTGGGCGCCGGAGGCGGAAAAGGAAGTCGGCAAGATCCCGTTCTTCGTCCGCGGCAAGGCCCGGCGCAACACCGAGAAGTTCGCGCTGAGCCAAGGCCTTGCCACCATCACCGTCGATACCCTCTACGACGCAAAGGCGCATTATGGCCGCTGACGCCCCGCCCGCCTGCGCCCTGCCCGCCTGCGCCCCGCCAACCTGCGCGCTTCCGGTCCGGGTCGTCGTCGTGACCATGGACAGCCACCTGTCCAGCGCCGTGCGCCGGGCGGAAACCGAGCTGCGGCGCGACATCCCCGGCCTCAGCCTCACGGTCCACGCCGCCGACGAGTGGGGCAGCGACCCGGCAGCGCTCGACGCCTGCCACGCCGACATCGCGCAAGGCCACATCGTGATCGCGACGATGCTGTTCATGGAGGACCACATCCGCGCCGTGGCCCCCGCCCTCGCAGCGCAGCGCGAGCATTGCGACGCCATGCTGTGCTGCATGTCGGCGGGCGAGGTAACGAAGCTCACCAAGCTCGGCCGCTTCGACATGTCGCAGGAGGCGACCGGCGCGCTCGCCATGCTGAAGCGCCTCCGCGGCGGCGGCAAGGAGGGCGGCAAGCCGGCGTCCGGGCAAAAGCAGATGAAGATGCTGCGCCGCCTGCCGAAGCTGATGCGCTTCATCCCCGGCACGGCGCAGGATGTCCGCACCTACTTCCTGGCGCTGCAATACTGGCTGGCCGGCTCGGACGAGAACTTGGCCAGCCTGGTCCGCATGCTGGTGGGCCGCTACGCCGCGGGCGAGCGCCGGGCGTTGCAGGGCACTCTGCCGGCGGCTGCGCCCATCGAGTACCCGGAGATCGGGCTATACCACCCGCGCGTGCCGAACCGCGTTTTTGCCGACCTCGGCCAACTGCCCAAGGCTGGCCTGTCCGGCACCGTCGGGCTGCTGCTGCTGCGGTCCTACCTGATTTCCGGCAACGCCGCCCACTACGACGGCGTGATCGAGGCTTTGGAGGCGCGCGGCCTGCGCGTCATGCCGGCGTTCGCCAGCGGCCTTGATGCGCGCCCGGCCATCGAGCGGTTCTTCATGCGGGACGGCGCCACGGCGGTCGATGCGGTGGTGTCGCTTACCGGGTTCTCCATGGTCGGCGGCCCCGCCTACAACGACAGCTCCGCCGCCGAGACGACGCTGGCCGCGCTCGACGTGCCCTACGTCACCGCGCATCCCGTCGAGTTCCAGACGCTGGAGCAGTGGCACGCCGACCCGCGCGGCCTGATGCCGGTCGAGGCGACGATGATGGTGGCGCTGCCGGAACTGGACGGCGGCATGACGCCCATGACCTTCGGCGGGCGGGCCGGGGGCGAGCCGACCGCGGCCTCGCGCGACATGGTGGCCCATTCGGAGCGCGCCGCGACGCTGGCCGGCCGGGTCGCCCGGCTCGTGGCGCTGCGGCGCACGGCGCGGGCGGCGCGCAAGGTGGCGCTGGTGCTGTTCAACTTCCCGCCCAACGCCGGGGCGACCGGCACCGCCGCCTACCTCGCGGTGTTCCACTCGCTGCACAACACCATGCAGGCCATGCAGGAGGCCGGCTACGACGTGGAGGTGCCGGCGACCGTGGACGAGTTGCGCGACGCCGTGACTGGCGGCAATGCCGAGCGGTTCGGCACCGACGCCAACGTGGCCGCGCGCGTCCCGGTGGACGACCACGTGCGGCGGGAAACCTGGCTGCCGGAGATCGAGCGGAGCTGGGGACCGGCGCCGGGCCGGGCGCAGACGGACGGGAGCAGCTTGTTCGTGCTGGGCCGGCAGTTCGGCAACGTGTTCGTGGGCCTGCAGCCGGCCTTCGGCTACGAGGGCGACCCGATGCGCCTGCTGTTCGAGCGCGGCTTCGCGCCGACCCATGCGTTCAGCGCGTTCTACCGCTACATCCAGGAGGATTTCGGCGCCCACGCCGTGCTGCACTTCGGCACGCACGGCGCGTTGGAGTTCATGCCGGGCAAGCAGGCCGGGCTGTCGGCGGAGTGCTGGCCGGACCGGCTGATCGGGCACCTGCCGAACTTCAACCTGTATGCGTCG
>CAXUIQ010000433.1:0-3961 GCA_964250815.1 uncultured Acetobacteraceae bacterium | reverse complement strand
CGCATCGCTGGTGCAGCGACACGCGCTGGGAGCGCCCCCTGTCCGTGGCCCAGCACAGCCTGACGGTGCTGCAGCTGCGACAGGCCAGCTCGCTACACCTGCTTACCCCGAGCGAACGGCTGCGCGAGCTGTTGCACGATGCCGAGGAGGGCCTCATCAACCACGACGTGCCTGCTCCGCTGAAGCCGTTGCTGGGCGAGGCCTACCGGAACGAGACTCGGCAGGTGCGCCGGTGCATCGACATCCGCTACGACCTGTCCGGCTGGGACCGGACGAACCACGACGCGCACAAGTGTAGCCGCCGCTGCAATTCTGACCCGGCTGCCGGTTGAAACCTGACCCAGGCGTAGGATGCCCTGCTGTGTTGGCGGGGGAGCCTGGATGGTTGGGGAGGGTTTGGCATTGGAGATCCGGGTGTTGGCCAAGCATGGCAAGGGCGTGCGGGAGATCGCGCGCGAGGTGGGCGTGTCGCGCAACACGGTGCGTCGTTACCTGCGTGCGGCGGATGCGGTGCGCTACCGGGCGCGCCCGCCACGCCCGGGCAAGCTGGCGGGGCACGAGGCGTATGTGGCCGGGCGCGTGGCCGCGGCGGCGCCGGATCGGCTGGCGGCGACGGTGCTGCTGCGGGAGCTGCGCGAGCGCGGCTACGAGGGCGGCTACACGGTGCTCAAGGAGCACCTGGCCCGGCTGCGGCCGGCCGTGGCGCCGGAGGCGGCCGTGCGGTTCGAGACTGGGCCTGGCGAGCAGATGCAGGTGGACTGGGCGACGATCCGCCGCGGCGCCGACCGGCTGTCGGTGTTCGTGGCGACCCTGGGCTGGAGCCGGGCGGCATACGTCGAGTTCGTGCCCGACGAGCGGCTGGACACCTTGCTGGCCGCGCACGAGCGGGCGTTCCTGTTCTTTGGCGGCGTGCCGCGGGACGTGCTGTACGACAACATGCGCACGGTGGTGCTGGAGCGCGACCGGTACGGGGCGGGCCAGCACCGCTTTCATCCGGGGTTCCTGGACTTTGCCGGGCACTGCGGGTTCCGCCCCCGCCTGTGCCGCCCCTACCGCGCTTGCACCAAGGGCAAGGTGGAGCGGTTCATCCGCTACCTGCGCGGGAGCTTCTGGGTGCCGCTGGCCAGCCGCATGGCGGCCGAGGGGATCGCGGTGGACGCGGCGGCCGCGAACCTCGCCGCCGCGCGCTGGCTGCGCGAGGTGGCCAATGCCCGCACGCACGCGACCACGGGCACGGTGCCTGCCGAGCGATTGGGTGAGGAGCGCGCGGCGTTGCGCCCGGTCCCTCTGCCTTACCCCGGCCGCAAGCTGCCCAGCCTGGCGGCGCCGGGCCTGCCCGCGGCGCAGCAACCTATCGTCGGCTTGCAGCACCCCTTGTCGGTCTACGACATGCTCGTGCCTCCTGCCGCGTTGCCGGTTGCGCCCTGGGCGGAGGTCGTGGCGTGAGCGAGTTGCAGCACGGCCGCATCGCTGCGCTGTGCGCCGAGCTGCGGCTGTCGGCGGTGCCGGACCTGTATGGCGCGGCAGCCCAGGCGGCAGCGGCGCGGGACGCGTCGTTCAGCGACTTCCTGGAGGACACGCTGCGGGCCGAGCGCGACACCCGCCGGGGCCGGGCGCGCGAGATGCTGGCGCGCACGGCCGGGTTCCCAGCGGTCAAGACGCTGGAGGGCTTCGACTTCGGCTTTGCCACCGGCGCGCCGCGCCAGCAAATCCAGGAGCTGGCGAGCTTGGCCTTTGTGGAGCGGGCGGAGAACGCCGTGCTGCTCGGCCCAAGCGGGGTCGGCAAGACGCACCTGGCGATCGCGCTGGGATACCTGGCGACGCAGCGGGGGTGGAAGGTCCGGTTCACCACGGCGGCCGACCTGGTGCTGCTGCTGGAGGCCGCTCAGCGGCAGGGGCGGCTGAAGGAGGTGCTGCACCGCGCCGTCAACGCCTACCGGCTGCTGGTGGTGGACGAGATCGGCTACCTCCCGATGGGGCGCGACCAGGCCAACCTGTTCTTCCAGGTCGTGTCCCGCCGCTACGAGCGCGGGTCCATGGTGCTGACCAGCAACCTGACGTTCGGCAGTTGGGACCAGGCGTTCGCGGGCGAGACGGTGCTGACGGCGGCCATGCTGGACCGGCTGCTGCACCACTCGACCGTCGTGCAGATCAGCGGGGAAAGCTACCGGCTGAAGGACAAGCGCCGGGCTGGCGTCATGGCGCGGCCCAAGGAGGCCAGGGACGCGAAGTAGGACGCCCGCTGCCCGGGGCTGGCCATGGCCAGCCCCGGGTGTCATCGGCGCCTGCATTCTCCCCAGATCGGGCGGTTGAAATTTCCCCAGTTCAGCGTGGCGGCTCGGTCCTGAGCCTGGCCTCGTGGGGCGGCCCCTGACAGGAGATCACCATGCCCCCGGCGGTCCGGGGGAGTGCGGTGGTGGTCAGGCTTGGGGAACTCATCGTGATCCTGGATCTGCATCGGCAAGGCTTGAGCGTGTCGGCCATCGCGGCCCGCACCGGCCTGGACCGCAAGACCGTGCGCAAATACATCGCCGCTGGCCTGGAGCCGCCGGCCTATGGCCCCCGGCAGCCCCGGCCGACCAAGGTGGCACCCTTTCAAACCTACCTGCGGGAGCGCGTGGCGACCTATCCCGAGCTGACCGCCGTCCGGCTTGCCCGCGAGATCGGCGAGCTGGGCTATGGCGGTGGCCAGACCGCGGTCAAGGAATTCCTCCGCGAGGTCCGGCCCCGCCCGGCGCCGGGTTTCGAGGTGCGGTTCGAAACGCCGCCTGGGCGCCAGGCGCAGGTCGACTTCGCCCATTTCCGCACCGTGTTCACCGACGAGCCTGGCACGGAGCGGGTGGTGTGGCTGTTCTCGCTCGTGCTCGGGCACAGCCGCATGCTGTGGGGGCGGTTCGTGCTGCAGCAGGACATGCAGACCTTGCTGCGCTGCCACACCGCCGCCTTCGAGGCACTCGGCGGGGTGCCTGCCGAAATCCTCTACGACCGTATGCGCACCGTGTTCAGCCGGGAGGACCCGGAGGCAGGCCACATCGTCTACAACCGCACCCTGGTCGAGTTCGCCCGCCACTACGGCTTTCTGCCAAAAGCCTGCAAGGCGTACCGGGCCAAGACCAAGGGCAAGGTCGAGCGCCCGTTCCGCTACGTGCGCGAGGACTTCTTCCTGGCTCGCAGCTTCCGCAGCCTCGACGACCTCAACGACCAGTTCCGGCAGTGGCTCGACCAGGTCGCCAACCCGCGTACTCACGCCACCACACGCCGGGTCGTGGCCGAGCACTTCGCCGAGGAGCGGCCCAGCCTGCTCCCGCTGCCGGCCGGGCCGTTCCAGGCCGTGCTGCGGCTGGAGCGCCGCATCACCAAGGACGGCATGGTTTCGGTGGACGGCAACCTTTACAGCGTGCCCGACACGACCAGGCGGCGGCCCGTCGAGGTCCACAGCACCACCGACGAGGTGCGCATCCTGGAGGACGGCCGCGTTGTTGCCGTGCACCCCGTCATCGAGGGCCGCGGCCAGCGCCGCATCATGGCCGGGCACCGCACCACCCCGCCGCCCGCCAACAGCCAAACCATCCGCCAAACCATCCGCCAAGCTCCGCCTCCTGCCCAGTCCGGCGACCGCAACCCCAGCATGGCGCGCGCCAGCCTGGAGTTCATCGGCCGCCACGAGGTGGTCCACCTCAT
This sequence comes from uncultured Acetobacteraceae bacterium, assembly GCA_964250815.1. Lineage (GTDB taxonomy): Bacteria > Pseudomonadota > Alphaproteobacteria > Acetobacterales > Acetobacteraceae > CAHJXG01. The sequence continues at coordinate 280 of CAXUIQ010000433.1, read as the reverse complement.
CGGCCAGTCCGGCACCGGCAAAAGCCATCTCGCCATCGCACTCGGCGTGGAAGCCATCCGCGCCGGGCGCAGCGTCTACTTCTCGCCCCTGGCCGACCTGATCGACAGCCTGGCCCGTGCCGACCGCGAGGGGCGCCTGCGCGAGCGCATCCGATACCTGTGCCGCACCCAGCTGCTGATCATCGACGAGATCGGCTACCTGACCCTGGGTGCCGCCGCCGGCAACCTGCTGTTCCAACTGGTCAACGCCCGCTACGAGCGCGGCGCCATGATCCTGACC
>CAXUIQ010000432.1:409-3982 GCA_964250815.1 uncultured Acetobacteraceae bacterium | reverse complement strand
GACCGCCCCCGCCACGTCCTCGATCGGCACGTCCGGATCGACCCGGTGCTGGTAGAACAGGTCGATGCGGCTGGACCGGAGGCGCTTGAGCGAGGCGTCGGCCACTTGCCTGATGCGCTCCGGCCGGCTGCTGAGGCCGCCGCGGCGCCGCCCCGTTTGGAGGTCGATGTCGTGGCCGAACTTGGTCGCGACCACGACCTGCCCGCGGACGGGGGCCAAGGCTTCGCCCAGAAGTTCTTCATTGGTGAACGGCCCGTAGGACTCGGCGGTGTCGAAGAACGTGACGCCGCGCTCGACGGCCGACCGCAGCAGGGCGGTCAGGTCCTGCCGGTTGCCGGCCGGGCCGTAGCCTTGGCTCATCCCCATGCAGCCGAACCCGAGGGCCGAAACCTCCAGGCCCCTGCTGCCGAGCTTGCGCGTCTGCATCGTTCTCCCCCTCCGAAATGCAACCAGCGGGCCGTCAGCGCCGGTACTGCTCGTCGCTGACGTGCTCCATCCATTCGACGGTCTTGCCGTCGAGCTTTTCCTGGACGGCCATGTGGCTCATGGCCGTGGCGGCCGACGCGCCATGCCAGTGCTTCTCGCCCGGCGTGAACCACACCACGTCGCCCGGACGGATCTCCTCGACCGGCCCGCCTTCGCGCTGCGCCCAGCCGAGGCCCGCGGTCACGACCAGGGTTTGGCCCAGCGGGTGCGTGTGCCACGCGGTGCGGGCGCCCGGTTCGAAGGTGACAAGGGCGCCGGCGACCCGGGCCGGCTCGGGCGGGCTGAACAGCGGATCGATGCGCACCGTGCCGGTGAACCAGTCGCCCGGCCCCTTGCCGGAAGGTTGGGAACCCGCTCGCTTGATCTCCATCGTTCCTGCTCCAATGCTTGCCGCGTGCCCGGGCGCTTCCGCGCCGTCCCAAGACGGCAGCCGGCCTGGGCTTGCGGTTGATGAAGTGGGGCGTGCCGTTTCGGAGGATTAGGGCTTAAAACCCGCATGGACCTATAAGCTGGACTTCTGGATGCCCCGCACGGACCTCAACGACATCGCGGCCTTCCTCGCCGTGGCGCGGGAGCGCAGCTTCACCCGGGCCGCCGCCCAGCTCGGCGTCTCGCAATCGGCGCTGAGCCAAACCCTCCGCAGCCTTGAGGCGCGGATCGGGCTGCGGCTGCTGACCCGCACCACCCGCAGCATGGCGCCGACCGAGGCGGGGGAACGCCTGCTCCGCACCGCCGGGCCGCGGCTCGACGAGATCGACGCGGAGCTGGCCGCGCTCAGCGCACTGCGCGAGAAGCCCTCGGGCACGGTCCGCTTCACGGCGCATGACCACGCGGTGCAGACGGTGCTTTGGCCCGCCTTGGAACGGCTTCTGCCGGACTACCCGGACATCAAGGTGGAGGTCGTGATCGACTACGGCCTGACCGACATCGTCGCCGGGCGCTTCGACGCCGGCGTGCGCTCCGGCGAGATGGTGGCCCGCGACATGGTGGCCGTCCGCATCGGGCCGGACCTGCGCTCAGCCGTGGTCGGCGCGCCGTCCTACTTCGCCGGGCGGCCAAGGCCGAAGGTGCCGCAGGACCTGACCGCGCACGCCTGCGTCAACCTGCGCCTGCCGACCCATGGCGGCCTGTATGCCTGGGAGTTCGAGAAGAACGGGCGCGAGCTGAGGGTGCGGGTGGAGGGGCAGCTCACGTTCAACGAAAGCGCCCCGATGCTCGACGCGGCGCTGGCCGGGTTCGGCCTGGCCTACTTGCCCGAGGACCAGGTGGCGGCGCACGTCGGCGAGGGACGGCTCGTCCGGGTGCTCGCCGACTGGTGCCCGCCCTACCCAGGCTACCACCTCTACTACCCGAGCCGCCGCCAGCCGACGCCGGCCTTCGCCCTGCTGGCCGAGGCGCTGCGGCACCGGGGCTGAGGCGAAGGTCCCCGCACCGGGCGAGGGCCGGGCGCAGGCATGGCCGGTCCGGGTCGAAGCGGACCGTGCGCGCCGACGGCTCCGCCTCCGCCCGACCCGTGATCCGGCGGCCGGGAAGGAAGCTGCTTCCGGGCCGCCTTCGACACGACCTTTAGAACACCTGGCCCCTAGAACACCTGGCGGAACAGGAAGTAGAGCGCCCCGGCCAGCACCGCCGCCGCCGGCAGGGTGAGCACCCAGGCCATCGCGATGCTGCGCACCGTGCTCCATTGCAGGCCCGAGCCGTTGGCCGCCATGGTGCCCGCGACGCCGCTCGACAGCACGTGCGTCGTCGAGACCGGCAGGCCATACACGTCGGCGGCGCCGATGGTCGCCATGGCCACCAGCTCCGCCGCCGCGCCCTGCCCGTAGGACAGGTGCGTCTTGCCGATCCGCTCGCCCACCGTCACCACGATCCGCTTCCAGCCGATCATCGTGCCCAAGCCCAGCGCCACCGCGACGCCCACCTTCACCCAGGTCGGGATGAACTTGGTGCCGGCGTCCAGCTCGCCCTTCCAGTCCTTCAGCGCCGCGTTCTCGCCGCCGCTGAACGCCACGTGCTGCTTCTCCATCTGGCGCACGGCCTCGGACGCCAGGAACATGTCGTTGCGGACGTTCTGCACCTGCTCCGCCGGCACGCGCTTGATCGCGCCGTAGCCCTGCACCTGCGCCGCCATGTCGTGCGCCAGGCTGGACATCGCCGCGAACACGTCGGGCTTGTCGAAGCTCTTCTCCTGCAGCGCCTGCGTCACCCGGCCCCGTGCCTGGTCAACCGGGACGGCCTGGTTCTGCGCGCGGGCGGCGAACACGCCCTCAACCTTGTCGGTCGCCTGGATGAAGGCGGGCGTGCTGCTTTCCGGCAGCGCCCGGTTGAGCGCATAGGCCGTGGGCGCCACGCCGATCAGGATCAGCATGATCAGGCCCATGCCCTTCTGCCCGTCGTTGGAGCCGTGGGCGAACGACACGCCGGTGCAGGTCAGGATCAGCAGGCCGCGTATCCAGGTCGGCGGCTTGCTGTTGCCGTCCGGCGCTTCGTACAGGTGCTTCGATTTCACCACGGCCTTCATCATCAGCAGCAGCAGCGCCGCGCCGACGAAGCCGACGATGGGGCTGACGATCAGCGCCTTGAACACGCCCCAGACCTGGCCCCAATCCACGCCCGACACGCTTGACCCGTGGCCGAGGAACTGGTTGGCCAGGCCCACGCCGATGATCGAGCCGATCAGCGTGTGGGAGGAACTGGCTGGCAGCCCGAGCGACCACGTTCCCAGGTTCCAGATGATGGCCGCGATCAGCAGGGCGAAGATCATCGCATACCCGGCGCCGCTGCCGACCTGGAGGATCAGCTCGACCGGCAGCAGGCTCACGACGGTGAAGGCGACGGCGCCGGAGGAGGTGAGCACGCCGAGGAAGTTGAAGCACCCCGACCAGATCACCGCATACTGCGCCGGCAGGCTGTGGGTGTAGATGACGGTCGCGACGGCGTTGGCGGTGTCGTGGAAGCCGTTGACGAACTCGAAGCCGAGCGCGATCACCAAGGCGAGGCCGAGCAGCACGAACGCGCCGGTGGCGATGTTGTGCTCGCCCACGCTGCTGATGTCGCCGGCGATGCTGAAGGCGGCGTAGGCGAGGC
>CAXUIQ010000432.1:0-399 GCA_964250815.1 uncultured Acetobacteraceae bacterium | reverse complement strand
GAGCAGGACGAGCACGAAGGCGATGGCGCCGGCGGCATGGGGCTTGTGGTCGAGGCGCGGGCCGGGTGCGCCCCCCCTGCCTGGGACGTTGTCGAGGGCGATATCGGACATTGCAGGCGCTCCGTTACTCACGCCCGATTAACCCGGCGCCGCATCGGCCCCACGTGGCAATTCAGTGACAGTTTGGGCGCGGTGAACGACGCTCCGGCACCGGCCCACATAGCAACCCACGTTGACGCATCTGTGATGCGGGTTAGTAATGAGTTATATCTTCGATTTTGTTGTCTGGTCCGTTTTTGGGAGGTCCCATGCGTAGTGCCCTGCTGGCAAGCACAACCCTGCTGGCCGTCGCCTTCGCCGCACCAGCGGCCGCGGCGCCGATCTTCTCGCTGTCAACGC
>CAXUIQ010000431.1:0-3990 GCA_964250815.1 uncultured Acetobacteraceae bacterium | reverse complement strand
CAGCTGCGCGAGGCCGTCGCAGAGGTCACCAACGGCACGCTGCGCGCGCGATCCCCTGATCTGGGGCGAGGGCACCAACGCCTGTGCCTCGGACAGCAAGCACTTCGGCGCCTGGGACCAGAACCTGACCACACAATGGCACGTCCGATACGGCGGGCGCAGGGTGATGATCCACTGGCACGTCGAGCGCAAGTCGCTGGGCATCCACTCGCAGCTGAAGTCGCCCTCGTCGTCGGAGGTGGCCAGCCCAGCCGCAAACGCTTCGCGTTTTGGCGAGATCCAGGGCGTCCTGCGCCACTGCACCGAGCTGGAGGTGGACCGGCAATACGTGGACAGCCACGGCCAGTCGACCGTGGCGTTCGCGTCCACGAAGCTCTTGGGCTTCCAGCTGCTGCCGCGCCTGAAAGCGATCCATTCGCAGCGCCTCTACCGGCCCGATGCCGGCCAGCCCGGCGCCTATCCCAACCTCGCCCCCATCCTCACCCGCCCGATCGACTGGGAGCTGATCCGCCGGCACTACGACGAGATGGTCAAGTACGCCACCGCGCTCCGGCTGGGCACGGCGGAAGCGGAAGCCATCCTGCGCCGCTTCACGCGCGAGAACACGCAGCACCCGACCTACAAGGCGCTGATGGAGCTGGGGAAGGCGGTCAAGACGGTGTTCCTCGCCCGCTACCTGCACGGCCGCTCGCTCAGGGCCGAGATCAACGACGGGCTGAACGTGGCCGAGCAATGGAACTCGGCCAACGACTTCATCTTCTTCGCCCGCCGCGGCGAGGTGTCCAGCAACCGGCGCGAGGACCAGGAGCTGAGCATGCTCAGCCTGCACCTGCTGCAGAACTGCATGGTCCACGTCAACACGCTCATGATCCAACAGGCGCTCGCTCGGCCAGAATGGGAGGGCCGGCTGACCGCGCGCGACCTGCACGCGCTCACCCCGCTGTTCTGGACGCACGTGAACCCCTATGGGAGCTTCGACCTCGACATGCGCACCCGCATCACAGCCCTCGCCTGACCCGAAATGGCCTCCGGTGACAAAGCTGTTGGCTCAGGGCCAAGTACCTGAAGCTCGCCGGCGGGCGGGACGGCATGACCGTGCCGCCCGCGGTGGTGGACGAGGACAGCGAGCTGGGCCGCCGCTACGTCGCCGCCATGGAGCTGGCCGGGCGCTACGCCTACGCCGGGCGCGAGTGGGTGGTGGAGCGCGTGCGCCGGATCATCGGCGGCGCCGTCGTGGACAGCGTGCACAACCGCCACAACTACGCCTGGCGCGAGACGCATGGCGGGCGGGACCTGTGGGTGGTGCGGGAGGGCGCCACCCCCGCCTGGCCCGGCCAGCGCGGCTTCATGGGCGGCAGCATGGGCGACGACGCCGTGATCGTCGAGGGCGTGGACAGCCCGGCCTCGCGGGCGGCGCTGTATTCCACCGTCCACGGCGCCGGGCGGCTGTTCGGGCGCATGCAGGCCAAGCGGACGTTCAAGCACGAGCGGATGGACGCCTGGCTGCAAGGGCGCGGGGTGCTGCTGGCGGGCGGCGACCTGGACGAAAGCCCCATGGCCTACCGCCGCCTGCCCGACGTGCTGGCGCAGCACGCCGGCACGGTCCGGGTGCAGCACACCCTGCGCCCGTTCGCGGTCGCCATGGCCGGGGACGGCGAGTTCGATCCGTTCGAGGATTGAGCGGCAGGCCCGCATCGACGAGCCGATGCCCTGGATGCGGGCCGCGGCGAAGGCCGGGCGGCCATACGCCGCTCAGGGCCGGATGCCAGCAAGCCGCGCTACGGCTGGCCGGGGCCGGCCGGGGCTTCGGCCGCCTCCACCCGGTCGCCGACCGCAATCCGGCCCACGCCGTCCGGCACCAGGTTTTGCCCGAACAGCACCCGGCCCCGGCCGTCGCGGCGGAAGCTGGACAGGGTGCGCAGCGGCTCGCGGTCCCGCGGCCGTGCGCCGGTCTCCTGGTCGGTCGTGACGATCACGCAGCGCGCGCAAAGCTTCACCGCCCGGAACGCGACGCCTCCGGCGCCCCCGACCCGCAGCAGCCGCCACCTGTCCTCCGCCCAGGGCGCGGCGCCGGACACCACCAGGTTGGGCCGGAACCGCGCCATCGGCACGGGCTGGGCCAGGCGGGCGTTGAGGTCGTCGAGCGACGCCCGGTTCATGCCGAGCAGGGGGAAGCCGTCGGCGAAGCTGACCCGGTCCGCCGGCTGACCATAGGCCGGATCGACCGGCCGCGCCGCCGCCGGGTCGCCCATGTGGACGAGGCGGCAGGCACGTCCCAGCGCGTCCGACAGCCAGGCATCGGCGTCCCGGCCCGCCGGCTGCGCCCGGACGCGGTCGCGCCAGACGACCACCTCGACGGTGGGGCTGTCCGCTTCCGGCATCGGCACGCGCATCTCCCCTGGGCTGGTGCCGGGCACGGAAAGCACGATGCCGCCGTCCCCGGCAGGCGCCGCCGCGATCCGGGCCATGCCGGGCAACTCGCGCTGGGTGAGGTAGCGGCCATTCCCGTCCGCGACCATCCAGCGCCGGTCGCCGGCCAGGCCCCACGGCTCCACCTCGGCCTCCTGCACCGCGACGCCGCGCAGGCTTTTCACGGGATAGACGGTGATGGCGTCCAGCACCGCCGTCATTTCCCACCTGCCTGCCGGGCGGGCGCGCCGCCGCGAAGGAGGTTGTCGGGCATAGGCCTGGCCCTTCTCCCGCGTCCGTTTTGCGTCCTGCTGCTGGTACGGCTTGAGGCTGTGGCAGCGGCCGGGGGAGGGGAGCTGCGACAAAGGTTGGAAAACATCGTCATGCCCGGCACGCTGCCATGGGCCGCCCGCTCGGCCAACCCGTACCCACGCCAACGGGGGAAGATCAGGTCGCGCGACCCCGCACCCTCGGTCCGGCACGTCGAGGGTGCCGCGTCGGATCAAACAAAGCGTGCAACGGCAAAGGGCAGGACGGCGACCTTCCGGTCGGACGGAACAGGCGAGGTCGCGTCCAACCAAGCAAGGTCCGCCCAGGCATGAGCCGAGTTCTGGTCGAGCCAGGCGCATCGTTCCAACGCCGGCGCGTCCACCTCGACGGTGACGGGGTCGGCCGTCCGGTTCGCAAGCCAGAGTTCCGCCCCCGCCGTGCCCTGGAACGCGACCGAACTCAACCCCGCGGCCGCCGAGGTTTCGAGCCGGGGGCGTCCATGCCCCTGCGCGAGTCCCCGCATGACGTGGGCCGCCGGGTGGACCACGTGCCCGCCGTCCCGCCGCTCGACCACCCCCAGGTCGCCCGTGGCGTCGGCAGCCGTCACGACCGCAACCCCTTCGCGCGCTGCAATGGCCAGGTAGGCCAGCACCCAGGCGGCGCCGAACAGCCCGCGTCGCCGAGGGTCCGAGCGGGCCATGGGGATGCGGCGGCACCCGGGGTTCTCCGCCACGCCGGGGCCGTAGGGGTTTTCGCGCAGGCCGAGGCCCGACGGTCCCAGACGATAGGGCAAGCTTCCCATGAGGCGGCGGGTCGATCCGATGACCGAGGGCAACGCTTCCAGGGTTTCCATCACGGAAACGTCGTCCGCCGCATGCACGACGGCGGCGGTGCCGTGCGTCACGAAGTCGATCCCGGACGCGGGCGGGGGATTGCGGTTGAGTTCAGCGAAGGAGGCCAGCATCCCGCCGCCGACCAGGCAGCCCGGAAAGGCCCGCCGGGCCGCGGCGTAGATCTGCGCAAACGAGCTTTCGCCCGGCGGCAGCGTCCCCGACGGGCGGGTTTTCTGGTCCCGCGCCGGGCTTGGCACGACGACCGCCGGGCGCAACCCTGCTGTCGCGGCCAGCCCGGCGGCCTGCCCAAGCTCTGCGTCGGCATCGCGGCCCGGGATGATGATCTCCAGGGTTGGCTCGCCGCCCGCCGACGCCGCGAGGGCGGCATAGCGGGCGAGCGCCGCAGCATCCGCCCCGGCCCGCATGTCGAGCCGGAACACGAGGTGCTGCGGCCCGATGGCGCGCAGGACCGCGGCGG
>CAXUIQ010000430.1:0-4000 GCA_964250815.1 uncultured Acetobacteraceae bacterium | reverse complement strand
CTCCACGCGCGCCCGCACGGCCTGAGCGTCCCCGTTGCCGACCACCGCCAGCACGCCGTTGGCGCCGCCCAGGTACTCGCGCCGGACCGCCTCCAGAGTGTAGCGGCCCCGGCCCGCCAGCGCGTCACCCATGGCGCCGTCGCGCCGACGCTCGGCCATGACGCCTGCCGCCGCGCGCTGGCGGGCTTCGACTTCGCGGCGCCCCGCCCGCTTGGGGACGTGCTGGCGTGGACGGTCGGGCAGATGGAGCACGGCGTCACCCAGATCACGCATCCCCGCTACCTCGGGCTGTTCAACCCGGCGCCCACCTTCCCGGCGCAGTGCGCGGACCGGATCGCCGCGGCGTTCAACCCGCAGCTCGCCAGCGCCACCACGTCGCCCGCCGCGGTCGCGATCGAGGCGCACGTCATCGGGGCCGTGGCAGCACGCGCGGGCCTGCCGCCCGGAGCCGCCGGGCACTTCACCAGCGGCGGGGCGGAGGCGAACGCCACGGCGCTGCTGTGCGCCCTGACCGAAGCGGAGCCGGGCTTCGCAGAGGACGGCGCCCGCGCCTTCGCCGGGCCGCCCGTGTTCTATGCGTCGAGCGAGTGCCACCTCGCCTGGCTCAAGATCGCGCACCAGGTCGGCATCGGGCGCGCTGGCCTGCGCCTCGTGCGGACGGACGGGACCGGGCGGATGAGCGCCGACGCGCTGCTTGAGGCGATCACCGCCGACCGCGCGCAGGGCCGGGTGCCCGTCATGGCCGTGGCCACCGCCGGCACCACGGGCGCCGGCATGGTTGATCCCTTGGCGGACTGCGCGGAGGTCGCCCGGCGCTTCGGCGTATGGTTCCACGTCGATGCCGCGTGGGGCGGGGCGCTCGTCGCGTCCGACCGGCTGCGCGGCCTGCTGGACGGGATCGGCCGGGCCGACTCGGTCACGATCGACGCGCACAAGTGGTTCGCGACCACGATGGGCTGCGGCATGTTCATCACCGCGCACGCGGCGGTGCTGCCCAAGGTGTTCCAGGTCTCGACGACGTTCATGACGTCGGCCGCGGAACGCGACCCTTACCTCACCTCGGCGCAGTGGTCCCGGCGCTTCGTCGGGCTGCGGCTGTTCCTGTCGCTCGCGTCGGCGGGCTGGGCGGGCTACGCGGCCCACGTGGAACGGTCCGTTGAGCTGGCCGGGCTGCTCCGCGACCAGCTTGCCGCGATGGGATGGCGGATCGCCAACGACCCGGCGCTTGCGGTGCTGTGCGCCGAGCCGCCGTCGGGCGAGGTGCGGGAGGTCGTGGCCCGGGTGCTTGCCTCCGGCCGCGCCTGGCTGTCGGCGGCGCGGTTCGAGGGGAGGGAGGTCGTCCGCGCCTGCGTGACCCATGGCGAGACGACGCCGGGCGACATGGTGGAGGTGGCGGACGCCTTGCAGGCCGCCTGCCAGCCCGGCGGGCTGCGGCCGTGGGGCGCATGATGCGTGCGCTGCCGCAGTCAGGCTCCAAACATGGCCCGCTCGGAGTAGGCCTGGTCGCCGAGGCGCGGCCGGTCCGGGCCTTTGAAGAACTTCGGCAGGTTGTCAAGGTACACGCCGGGCACGTCCGGGATTGGCCCGTCGGCGTCCAGCCCGATCAGCGGATAGCCGCGCCGTGCCAAGTAGCGGCCCAACGCCCCTGCGAAGCGCGGGACCTGCGCATCCGGCCGGCAGTAGATCAGCCCGGCGCGCCCGACCACGCCGAACCGCCGCTGAAGCTGGAACACGAAGGGATAGCGCCGCCCGGAGGCTTCGCACACGAGGCTGAGGCAGCCGTAGGCGGCATGGTCGCGCAGCACTTGGACGTCGCTTGCATCCAGGCTTCCGCCGGGCGCCGTGTCCTCGGCGAACGGCAGCACCCGCGCCGTTTCGGAACCGCGGGTCAGCCAGAGCGGCGCCAGCATCCGCCCGCTGCAGTACCGGACGTAGCCCTGGGCTTCGAGGACCGGCCAGGTGTGCGGCGCCGGGGTGGTGTTGACATAGGTCGCGGCAGGCCGGAGCGCGCGGGAGATCATCAGCGACGCATACATGCGGAAGGCTGGGACCACATACCAGCTCGACATGCTGCAACGCACCGTGGCGCAGCCGGGCGGCTGCGCGAAGATCTGCAGGATCACGCCCACCAGCGTGCCGCCCTGGTCCAGCAAATGGCCGAAGCGGGGAAAGCCTGGCGGCGGGCGGTGCTCGGCCAAGCGGGCCACCGCGGTCTGCCAGAACTGCCGGTCGCGCTCTCCGCCGAATCCTTTGTTCAGCAGGTCGATCACGCCTTCGAGGTCAGAACTCGCAATCTCCCTGCAACGCACCATGCCGTGTGACATCGCCGCAAATCCCGTTCGCTTTCCAAGATAAAAGATGCCGGGCTTGTTTTGTCAACATATCGCTTAGTAGAAGGCTTTACACCATGACCGTACGCTCTATAGTATTGGACCACATTGCCCAGGTCGCGGTCGAGCAGCACAAGCCGCTTGTGCCGTTGTCCGATGACTTGCCGCTGCTTGATTCCGGACTGGACTCGCTGTGCCTGGCCGTCATCGTCGCGCGGCTTGAGGACGAGCTTGGCGTCGATCCCTTCAGCACGTCGGACGATGCCGGGTTTCCCGTGACCGTTGGCGACGTGATCGCGCTGTATGAGCACGCCGTGGCGGACATGGAGCCTGTTGGCGCCGGGTCCGTGCCGGCGCACGGCGGGCGTAAGTAGCGGCGCCAGGCTGGTTGGCCGGCCGATGCCGGACGCCGCCGTTCCGGCGCAGCACGCGCCCCCGCCGCGCCGTCCGGGTGCTGCCCGGCGCACGCTTTGGGAGTTGGCCGCGTCGGGCGGCGTCGCCCCGCAGCGCGTCTTGGCCGGGTTCGAGCGCCCCGGACTTGAGCGCCAGATCGCATGGGCGGCGCTGCAAGGCGGCGCGTGCCTCGATGCCGCCGCGCTGGCAGGCCGGAGCGTGCTGATCCGCACGGCGCGGCAGTTGCCGGCCGTCCTGGCGCTGCTCGAACTGGATGGCGTCGCGCGCCGCGTGGTGCTGGCGCCGCCCGACGCCGCGCCGGCGCACCTCCACGCGGTCGTGGCCCAAGCTGAAATCGATGCGGTGGTCGATGACGAGGGCGCGTCCTGGGCCGGCTTGCCCGCCCTGGCCTGCGACCTGGACCTGTCCCATCGCCCGGACCGCCGGGCGCTGCGGTGCGACACGGAATGGGTGCTGTTCACCTCGGGCACCACCGGCGCGCCGAAGCTGGTGCCCCATGCCCTGCCGGGCTTGACCGGCCCGATCGGTCCCCCGGGCGGCCCCGCGGCTGGCGGCGCCGTGTGGAGCACGTTCTACGACGTCCGGCGCTACGGCGGCTTGCAGATCCTGCTGCGGGCCTTGCTCGGCGGCGGGTCCATGGTGCTGTCCGACGCGGCGGAAGCGCCGGCGGCGTTCCTGGCCCGGGCCGGCGCGGCCGGGGTCACGCACATCTCCGGCACGCCCTCCCATTGGCGGCGGGCGCTGATGAGCGGCCAGGCGGCCCGCATCGCCCCCGCCTACGTGCGCCTGTCCGGGGAAGTCGCGGACCAGGCGGTGCTGGACCAACTCAAGGCGACCTACCCGGCGGCCCGCGTCGCCCACGCCTTCGCCTCGACGGAGGCCGGGGTGGCCTTCGACGTGACGGACGGGCTGGCCGGCTTCCCCGCCGCCTGGGTCGGCAGGGCCGGCCCGGTCGAGCTTCGCGTGGTCGATGACACGTTGCGAATCCGCTCCGCCCGCACCGCGTCCGGCTACCTCGGCGCCGCCCGGCCGCTGGCGGACGCGGACGGCTTCGTGGACACGGGCGACATCGTGGCGCGGCACGGCGACCGCTACCACTTCCTCGGCCGGGTCGGCGGCGTCATCAACGTGGGCGGGCAAAAGGTCTATCCGGAGGAGGTGGAGGCCGCGCTGGCCGCCCACCCCGCCGTGCGCGCCGCCCGGGTGCGCGCCCGGCCCAGCCCGCGAACGGTGTACTGCTGCTCCGCATGTTCGAT
>CAXUIQ010000429.1:0-4000 GCA_964250815.1 uncultured Acetobacteraceae bacterium | reverse complement strand
CCACGCCGCCTCGCTTGGCGGGAAATGGCGGCCGATGTCGCCCTCCGCCAGCGCGCCGTAGATCGCGTCGCACAGCGCGTGGATGCCGACGTCCGCGTCGGAGTGCCCGGCCAGCCCGAGCGCGTGCGGCACCACGACGCCGCACAGCACCAGCGCGCGGCCCGGCGCCAGCGCGTGCACGTCGAACCCGGTGCCGACCCGCGGCACCGTCGGCGCCAACGCCCGTTCCAGCCGCATGAGGTCCTCCGGATAGGTCAGCTTGATGTTGTCCTCGGCGCCGGGCACGAGGTCCACGGGCAGGCCCGCATGTTCCAGCAGCGCGGCATCGTCCGTGAGGCCGGGCAACGCGGCATGGAGGCGGTGCAGGCGGAGCAGGGTGGGGAAGTCGAAGGCCTGCGGGGTCTGCGCACGGAACAGCCCGGCCCTTTCAACGGTGGCCTCGATGCGCCCGTCCGCCGCCCGCTTCAGCGTGTCGGCAACCGGCAGGGCCGGGATGGCGCCCGGAACGCGGGCGAGGGCGGCGAGCAGGGCCGGGACGACGTGAGGGGGCACGCAGGGGCGCGCGGCGTCGTGGACCAGGACGACCTCCGGCGCGAGCGGCGCCAAGGCTTCAAGCCCGGCGCGCACGCTGTCCTGGCGCGTCGCGCCGCCCGGCACCGCCGGGAGGCAACCGAGGCCGTCCAGCGCCGGGCCGAGCAGCGCCGGGTCGCCCACCGGCTGCAAATGCTCCACATGGGGCAGCAGGCATTCCGCCGCCCAGCGCACGACGGGCTTGCCGGCGATCATGGCATATTGCTTCGGGGCGTACTGTCTTGGCTGGCCGGCCCCGAACCGGGTGCCGGAACCGGCGGCGACGAGGATGGCGGCGACACGCATGGCGCGATGCAATGCCGCCCGGCCGCCGCGGCGTCAACCTGTGCGCCCGGCGCGGACAGCCTGCGCAGTCGGTGATTGCGTCAGGCGCGGCCCGGCAGTAGTTTGCCCAAATCATGGGCAACCCAAATACCACAGGCCTGATCGGCCCCATCACCCTGGGGTCGGGGCACCATGCCGTGACGCTTGACCACCCGGTTATCCTGGCGCCGATGTCGGGCGTGACCGACCTGCCGTTCCGGCGCCTGGCAAAGCGGCAAGGCGCCGGCCTCGTCGTATCCGAGATGATCGCCTCCTGGGCCATGGTGCGGGAGAACCGGGTCACGCTGCGCATGGCCGAGGTCGATGGCGGCAGTGGCCCCAACGCGGTGCAGCTCGCCGGCTGCGACCCGGCCGCCATGGCGGAAGCGGCGCGCATCGCCGTCGGGCACGGCGCGGACCTGATCGACATCAACTTCGGCTGCCCGGTGAAGAAGGTGGCGGTCGGCCAGGCGGCCGGCTCCGCGCTGATGCGCGACGAGGCCGCGGCCGCGCGCATCCTGGAAGCGACCGTGCGGGCCGTGCCCGTGCCGGTCACGCTCAAGATGCGGATGGGATGGGACCACGCCAGCCTGAACGCGCCCAGCCTGGCCCGCATCGCCGAGGCGTGCGGCATCCAGATGGTCACGGTGCACGGGCGCACCCGGCAGCAGTTCTACACCGGAACGGCCGACTGGCGCTTCGTGGCGAAGGTCAAACAGGCGGTCCGCCTGCCGGTGATCGTCAACGGCGACATTCTGACGGAGGACGACGCGGCAGAGGCGCTGCGCCAGTCCGGCGCGGACGGCGTGATGATCGGCCGGGGCTGCTACGGCCGGCCCTGGTTCCCGGCGCTCGCGGCACGGTTCCTGGCGACGGGACAGCGCCAGGCCGAGCCGACGCTCGCGGAGCAGAAGGCCACGATGCTGGAGCACTACGACGCCATGCTTCGGCACTTCGGCGAGGACGCCGGCGTGCGGGTCGCCCGCAAGCACCTGTCCTGGTACTCGCGCGGCTTGTTCGGATCGACCGAGTTCCGCGCGGCCATCAACAGGCTGTCGAGCCGGGCAGCCGTCGAGGCGCTGATCGACACGTTCTTCGACCCGCTGATCGAGGGCCGCGCCACGCGCGCGCCGGAAGCGCTCGCCGCATGAAGGCCGCACTGACCCGGAAGCGCCTGGCCTTGGTGGAACGACTCACGCCGCGCTTGTCGGCCCCAGCCGGCGGCGCCGAGATCGACGCGCAGGCGATGCTGAGCGCGCTGCCCGTCCCCGTCGTGCTGCTCGACGCCGCCAACCGCTTCCGCTTCGCCAACCACGCCGCCGAGCAGTTCCTCGGCGTCTCGCTGATGCAGTTGCGCCAGATGACGCTTGGCTCCCTGCTGCCGGAGGACAATCCGCTGTTCGCGCTGCTGACGCAGGTGCGGCAGCAGGGCGCCACGATCTTCGACCACGACCTGACGCTCGAAGGCCCGCGGCTCTACAAGCGCGGCACCGCGGTGCAGGCGACGGCGCTGCTGGAGGAGCCGGGCTGCGTGCTGCTGACCTTGCAGGACAGCTCCGCCGCCCGGGCGCTGGACCGCCAGATCCAGTTCCGCGGCGCCGCGCGCAGCGTCACCGGCATGTCGGCGGTGCTGGCGCACGAGGTCAAGAACCCGCTGTCCGGCATCCGCGGCGCGGCGCAACTGCTGGAAGCCAGCGTGGCGGACGGCGACCGCGAGCTGACGGTGCTGATCCGCGACGAGGCGGACCGCATCCGCGATCTCGTGGACCGCATGGAAATCTTCGGCGAGAAGCCGATCGAGCGCCGCGCCGTGAACATCCACCGCGTGCTGGAGCACGTGCGGCGCCTCGCCAGGACCGGGTTCGCGGCGCACGTGCGGCTGACGGAGGTGTACGACCCGTCGCTGCCGCCGACCTGGGCCAACCGGGACCAGCTCGTCCAGGTGATGCTGAACCTGGTGAAGAACGCGGCGGAGGCGATCACCGGCGACCCGGCGCTGATGGAGCGCGGCACCGGGGAGATCGTGCTGACCACGGCATACCAGCATGGGATGCGGCTGGCCGTCGCGGGCAGCGACCATCGGCTGCACCTGCCGCTGGTGGTGACGGTGCGCGACAACGGGCCGGGCATCCCGGAGGACATCCGCTCCCACCTGTTCGAGGCGTTCGTGACCAGCAAGCCGTCCGGCAGCGGCCTGGGCCTTGCTTTGGTGGCGAAGATCGTCGGCGACCACGGCGGGCTGATCGAGGTGGACAGCCGTCCCGGCCGGACGGAGTTCCGCCTGTTCCTGCCGGTGATCATCGAGGCCGAGGCGGACGCACCCTGAAAGATCCGAGATGACGCCCCCCACCGTCCTTGTGGCCGACGACGACCGCTCGATCCGCACGGTGCTGACCCAGGCGCTGGGCCGGTCCGGCTACCAGGTGCGCTGCACCGGCAACGCCGCCACGCTTTGGCGCTGGGTGGAGGACGGCGAGGGCGACCTGGTCATCACCGACGTGGTGATGCCGGACGAGAACGGCCTCGACCTGATCCCGCGCATCAAGCGCGTCCGCCCGGATTTGCGCGTCATCGTCATGAGCGCGCAATCCACCCTGATGACCGCGGTCAAGGCGGCGCAGCGCGGCGCGTTCGAGTACCTGCCCAAGCCCTTCGACCTCAAGGAACTGCTGGCCGTCGTCGGCCGGGCGCTGCAAACGCCGGCGCCCGCGCCAGAAACGCCGCCGGGCGAGCCGCGCGACGCGGAGGAGCGCCTGCCGCTGATCGGCCGCAGCGTCGCGATGCAGGAGATCTACCGCAGCATCGCCCGGCTCACCACGACCGACCTGACCGTCATGGTCAACGGGGAAAGCGGCACCGGCAAGGAGCTGGTGGCGCGGGCGCTGCACGACTACGGCCGCCGCCGCACCGGTCCGTTCGTCGCCATCAACATGGCCGCCATCCCGCGCGAGCTGATCGAAAGCGAGCTGTTCGGGCATGAGCGCGGCGCCTTCACCGGGGCGCTGAACCGCAGCCAGGGCCGCTTCGAGCAGGCCGCCGGCGGCACGCTGTTCCTGGACGAGATCGGCGACATGCCGGCGGAGGCGCAGACCCGGCTGCTGCGCGT
>CAXUIQ010000428.1:0-4008 GCA_964250815.1 uncultured Acetobacteraceae bacterium | reverse complement strand
TTCCATGGGAACGCGGTGCCGACATACTGCCGCGCGAGGTCGAACAGCGTCCAAGCCGAGGCCAGCATCAGCACCCGGCGCCAGCCGGGCAGCGCCAGCCGGGCCAGGGCGCAGGGTGCTGCGATGAACAAGGCCAGCAGCGCCGAGAGCGCGGGCACCGCGAAGGGGACCAGCCACCAATACCGCGCCGATTCCAGCAGGATGGCCTCGGTGATCCAATACAGCCCGAAGACGTGGTGGCCGAGGCCGAACCAGAAGCCGCGCCGCGCCGCGGCCCATGGCCCCCGCGCCCCGTCGATCAGACACAGCAGGCCCGGCGCCGCCAGCAGCAGCACGGGGATCACATGGAACGGCGGCAGCGCGGCGGCGGACAGCGCCCCCAAGCCCGCCGCCGCCAGGTTCGCCCGCCAGCCGGCCGCCACGCGCAGGCGCACCCATGGCCCGGTCACGCCCGTATCGGTCAGGACCGTGCCGCTCATGCCCGGACCAGACGCTCGGGCGGCACCGGCTCGCCGCGCAGCACGGCGACGATGCACTCGGCCGCCATCACGCCCATAGCCTCCAGGCTCCTGTCGGTCACGCCCGCGACGTGCGGGGTGCAGATCACGCGCGGGTGGCGGCGCAGCGGGTGATGGCCGGGCGGCGGCTCCTCCTCGAACACGTCAAGCCCGGCACCGCCTACGTGCCCGGCCTCCAACGCTTCGAGCAGCGCGGCCTCGTCGATCAGGCCGCCGCGGGCCGTGTTGAGCACGATGGCGCCCCACGGCAGGGCGGCCAGCTCCGCGGCGCCGATCAGCCGCCGGGTCGCCGGGAGCAGCGGCAGGTGCAGGGACAGCACGTCCGAGCGCGCGAGCAAGGCGTGCAGGTTCGCCGCCGGTGCGATGCCCGCGCCGTCCGGCAGGGCCGGGTCGTAGGCCGCCACCGCCATGCCGAACGCGCCCGCCAGGCGCGCCACGGCCTGCCCGACCGCGCCGCAGCCGACCAGCCCCAGGCGCAGCCCGGCCACGTCCCGCACCTTGGTCTCCGCGCGGCGCCAGGCGCCCCCGGCCACCTGCGCCGACAGCAGCGGCAGGTCCTTGGCCAAGGCCAACAGCAGCGCCATGGCGTGCTCGGCCACCGCCTGCGTGTTGGACCCGGGCGCGCGGGTGACGACGATGCCGCGGCGCTGCGCTTCGGCCACGTCCACGTCGTCCACGCCCACGCCGTGCCGGGCGACGACGCACAGGCCCGGCGCCGCATCCATGGCCGCCGCCGTGACCGGCCCCTGGCGGGACAGGATCGCGACCGGCTGGACCGCCGCCGCGAGCGCCGCCACTTCCTCCGCCGACGGGAACGGGGCCATGTAATGCAGCCGGGCACCCGCCCTCTCGATCAGGGCGACCGCCGCCGGCGCCAGGCGGGGCGCGGTCATGATCACGTACATCGGGGCGTGTCCGGCGGCGGCGGATGCCAGTCCAAGCGCCGCGCGTCAGTCCGGCAGGTCACGGCTTTGGCGCTCGTAGTGCCGGTAGTACTTGTCGGTGATCAGGTCGGTCTTCACGATGATGGCCACGTCGGTCGTGTTGAACTGCGTATCGACCACGGCGCCGTCGCCGACAAAGGCGCCGACCCGCAGGTAGCCTTTGATCAGCGGCGGCAGCATCTGGTTGGCGCGGCGCGGGTCGATGAGGGCGGGGTCGAGCCTGCGCATGTCGATGTAGCGTTCCCTGCGTGCCTGGGGGCGCAGGGCTGGGGGCGCGAGGTGGTGGCCGTACAGGTAGGTCAGCTCGGCCGCCAGAGCGTCCGGGTCGGTGCCGGGCAGGCTGGCGCAGCCGAACAGCAGCTCGATCCCGTGGTGGAACACGTAGGCCGCGATGCCGCGCCAAAGCAGTTGCATCACCGCCCGGCCGCGATACCGGGCATCGACGCAGGACCGTCCGAGTTCCAGGATCTGGCCGGGGAAGCTGGTGATCGGCCCGAGGTCGTACTCGGACGCCGAGTAGAAGCGGCCAACCGCGTCGGCGCCGGCCTGCTGGATCATCCGGTAAGTGCCGACGACCCCCTTCGGACCCGGCCCGATCTCGTGGTCGATCACCAGCAGGTGATCGGCCACGGCGTCGTAGGCGTCCTGGTCGCGCCGGCTCTGCCGGGCGGCCCGGTCCGGGATGGCGCCCATCTCCTCGAAGAAGACGCGGTAACGCAAGGCCAGGGCGGCATCGACCTCGCTCCGCATCGAGGCGATGCGCACGCCGAGGTTGCCCGCGCGCAACTCTCCGAAGCCTTGGGAGCCGGCGAGGACCTGCAATGGCCGAAGGTCTGTCATGGAGGCGGCGTCATCCGGCAGCCATGCTTGGGCGTTCGGGGTTCCATCAGCCCACCGGCCGTCGCGGCTGCAAGGGAGTGCAGGGCACGCCGCCGGGGGGCCGCGCCGCTGCGTTCCCTCGTTTAGCCGGACGGTCCACGCACGCGGCTGCCGGCACGGAGCCAGGCCGCCGCCGACCCGGCCCAGGAACACGATTAGCTGGTTCCGTCATCCGTACCACGGCGACCGGCGTAGCCGATGTGGGCGTCGTCTGTCGAATCCCGACACCCCGTCGGCGCGAGGAACACTCTGGTGCTGGCCAAAGGGCATGAAAACTGAGCAATCCAAGCATCGTCTGCACGGGCGAGGCACCCGTGCAGATAAAGCTGCATCGCCGTCAATCGCGAGAGTGTGTTGCCTGAGCCAAACCGTACAAAAACACCCTAGCGTGCGCGGGGCTTAGTGCCCAAGCCGATTTTCTTGGCAAGCGAGGAGCGATGCCGTGCATAGTTCGGCGCCACCATTGGGTAGTCCGGCGGCAGTTGCCACTTCTCGCGGTACTGCTCCGGCGTCATATTGTAAGAAGTTTTCAGATGGCGCTTGAGCATTTTCAGCTTCTTCCCATCCTCAAGGCAGATGATATGGTCGGGGAATACCGATTTCTTGACCGGCACAGCCGGTTGCTGCTTGTCGGGCGCTGCCGGTTCTTTCCCGACTCCAGCCAGAGTGCGATAGACCTCTTGAATCAGGTTCGGCAACGCATCGGGCGCGACCGAGTTGTTGGACACATGAGCCGAGACGATCTGGGCTGTCAGCCCAAGAACGTCCGAGTTAGCCGTCGCCTCAACCATAGGAACCCTTTCGTTACGTAAGTAGTGGTGCATATACGGTTTTACCTCGTCACTTCGCAATAGAAGATTTGTAAAATAAACATGGGATCAGTCATGGTTGACGAAGTGCTGCCAGCGCAACCAGCAGACCAGCATCTGGACATCACCCGGGAGGTTTGCCCGATGACCTATGTCCGAACCCGCCTCGCACTTGACCGTCTAGAACCCGGACAAACGTTGATGGTCCGCCTGAGCGGAGCGGAACCACGCCGCAACGTCCCGCGAACTGCGGCGGAGCAGGGGCATGTTGTGGTCAGCCAGAAAGATAACTCTGACGGAACGACGGACTTGCTGCTGCGCCGCGGGCCGTCCCGTCCATCCCGTGCCTGAGCGGGCCAGAAAGAACCGCGCCGGCACCCCGCCACCGGTCAGAGTGGCCGCCGCAGCACCAGCGCGTCGCCGCCCTCCGGGTAGTAGCCGCGCCGACTCCCGACCGCGACGAAACCGGCGGCGGCATACAGGGCGCGCCCCGGCGCATTGCTCGACGCGACCTCAAGGAACATGGCGCCGGCCCCGCGCTGCCGCGCCGTGGCCAGGGCCTGGCCCAGCAGCGCCCGCCCGAGGCCATGGCGCCGAACCGCCGGGTCCACCGCCAAGGTCAGCACCTCCGCCTCGTCGGCGGCGACCCTCGCCAGGATCATGCCGCCCGCCGGCGCGATCCAGCCGAACGCGCCGGGAAGGGCAAGCTGCAGCCCGATCGCGTCGGCGCCCCAGCGCTCGCGGGCCGCAAAGGCGCGCCCGTGCAGCAGCGCCATGGCCTCCGCATGGGCCGGGGCCGCCACGACGAGCAGGCCGGTCACGCCGGCTTGGCCGGGCGGGCTTCCGGCGGGTCCACGT
>CAXUIQ010000427.1:0-4012 GCA_964250815.1 uncultured Acetobacteraceae bacterium | reverse complement strand
GTGCGGGTGTCCGCGCAGGCGGGGTCCGGGCGGGTCGCGGGGCGGATCACGGGCGACTGCATCACCATTGGCGGGCAGCACCTGCTGACGTTGAGCGTGGACGGGGCCGAGTTGAAGGCAAAGGTGCCCCCGGGCGGGGGCATGGTGCCGGGCAGCACTGCTTACGTGGAATGCCCGGCTGAGCACGTCATGCTGTTCCGCGGAGGGCGCCGGCTTTCCGAGCCGCCGCTTTCAGACGCTTAGCTGCCTGACGAGGGTCCACACGACGAGACCTGCCCTGGACTCCTTGGGCACGTCATCGGCACGGCCTGGCCTTCCGTCTGCTGAAGGGTTTGCCGGAAGGTGTTGCCGGCGAGCGGCGGCGTCCTTTTACGTGGCCGTGGGAAGGGCACTAGGCCAGCGCCGCCCAAGCTGGTCAACGAGGCGTGGCATCAGCAGCCCGCGCCGCCCTCCATCCATGCTCCGCCAGCACCCGGAACTTCTCCCCTGCTTCCCGCCCCCGCGCATCCGCCGCCGTCCCGTCCAGCGCCCGCCGGTACACCCCAGCCGCAATCGCCGCCCAGCGGAACAAGGAGAAGGCCACGAAGAACTCCAGGTCAGGCACCTCGGCACGCCCAGTGCGGCGGCAATACGCCTCCACGTACTCGGCCTCCGTCGGCAGCCCCGGCACGTCCAGCCCCTGGATGCCCTGCAAGTCCGGCGGCAGGCGCCAGGCCAGGCAGCTATACGCCAAATCCGCCAAGGGATGCCCCAAGGTCGCCAGCTCCCAATCGAGCACCGCCACCACCCGCGGCTCGGACGGGTGGACGATGAGGTTGCCGAGGCGGTAATCGCCATGCGCGATGGTGGTCTCGTCCGGCACGGGCGCGTGCGCCTTGAGCCAGGCCGTCAGATGGTCCATCGCCGGCTCTTCGCCCACCCGCGCGCCGGCGTACTGCTTCGCCCAGCGGTCGATCTGGCGCCCGATGTAGTTCTCCGGGCGGCCGAAGCCCTCCAGCCCGGCCCGCCGCCAATCGACGCCGTGCAGCCGGGCCAGCACGCGGCCCATGTCGTCGTAGATCGCGGCCCGGTCGGCAGGGCTGACGCCTGGAAGCGTGCGGTCGGGAAACACCCGGCCCGGCAGGTAGTCCATGACGAAGAACATCGTGCCGATGACGCCCTCGTCGTCGCACAGCAGGTGCACGGGCGGCACCGGCACGCCGCTGTTTCGCAGCGCCCCCAGGATGCGGTACTCCCGGTCCACCGCGTGGGCCGAGGGCAGCAGCGGGCCGGGCGGCTTCTTCCGCAGCACGTACTGCCCGGAAGCGGCATGGAGGTGGAACGTCGGGTTGGACTGCCCGCCCTGGAACTGCCGGACCGCGCACGGCCCGGCGAAGCCCGGCAGGCGCCGGGCCAGGTAGCGCTCCAGCGCCGCCTCGTCGAAGCGGTGGTTCGGCAGCACCGGCACCAGCACCGGCGAGCCGTCGGCCCCCTCCCCGGTCGCCGGCGCCGTCATGCGTTGGGCCGCTCGGGCTTGTACTTGGCCAGCTCCAGCCGGCCGAGCTGGTGGCGGTGCACCTCGTCCGGCCCGTCCACGATGCGCAGCGTGCGGGCGATCTTGTACATGGACGCCAGCCCAAAGTCGTCGGACACCCCGCCCGCGCCGTGCGCCTGGATCGCCCAGTCGATCACGGCGCAGGCCATGGCGGGCACCGCGACCTTGATCTCGGCGATCTCGCGCCGGGCCTCCTTGTTGCCCGCCACGTCCATGCGCCAGGCAGCGTGCAGCACCAACAGGCGCGCCTGGTCGATCTGGATGCGGCTTTCGGCGATGCGCTCGATCATCACGCCCTGGTCGGCCAGCGGCTTGCCGAACGGGCGGCGGCTCAGGGCGCGCTTGCAGGTCATCTCCAACGCCCGCTCCGCCATGCCGATGGCCCGCATGCAGTGGTGGATGCGCCCGGGTCCCAGGCGCCCCTGCGCGATCTCGAAGCCGCGGCCCTCGCCCAGAAGCACGTTCTCCACCGGCACGCGCACGTCCTCGAACAGGATCTCGGCATGGCCGTGCGGCGCGTCGTCGTAGCCGAACACCGGCAGGTGGCGCAGCACCTGGACGCCGGGCGCGTCGCGGGGCACCAGCACCATGCTCTGCTGGCGGTGGCGGTCGGGGCCGTCGGGATCGGTCTTGCCCATGACGATCAGGAGGCGGCAGCGCGGGTCGTTGGCGCCCGAGGACCACCACTTGCGCCCGTTGATCACGTAGTCGCCACCCCGGCGCTCGATCCGGCACTGGATGTTGGTGGCGTCCGACGACGCGACCTCCGGCTCCGTCATGCAGAACGCCGAGCGGATCTCGCCGCGCAGCAGCGGCTCCAGCCATTCCTGCTTCTGCGCCTCCGTGCCGTAGCGGTCCAGCGTTTCCATGTTGCCGGTGTCGGGCGCCGAGCAGTTGAACACCTCCGACGCCCAGGCGACGCTGCCCATGATCTCGGCCAGCGGCGCGTATTCAAGGTTGGTCAGCCCGGCGCCGCGCTCCGAATGCGGCAGGAACAGGTTCCACAGGTCCGCCCGGCGGGCGACGGCCTTGAGTTCCTCCACCACCGGCACCGGCTGCCAACGGTCGTGGTGGCTTGCGTGCTGGGCGACGTAGGTCGCCTCGTTCGGGTAGATGTGCATGTCCATGAAGGCCTGCAGCCGCCGCCGCAGTTCCTGCACCTTTGCCGAGTGCTCGAATTCCAAAGCGTCCTCCCGTTCGACGTGTTGGATGCGACCTTACCGATTGCCGGCGCTTGCGCCAGGGCGTTCCGCACCGCGTGCGCTGCGCCACGATGGCCGGGCAAGGCTTCCATTGCGGACCCGTTTGACTTACGCATGGCAACCGATCCACCCAATCAATCATCGGAGACGGCCTGTGAGCATTTTCGGCAGCATCATGGACAAGATCTTCCACCACGCCAGCGCCGCCCCGGCCGCGGACCCCGCTTCGCCTGCGCCCACCGCCGACAGCCCCGTCCCTACCTCGGGCGGCGGCGCGGGCGCCCCGGCCGTGGATGTCGGCGCGGTGCTGAGCCAGATGGCGTCGCAGAGGGGCGGCGGCGGCAACTACCAGACCTCCATCGTCGATCTGCTGAAGCTGCTGGACCTCGACTCCAGCCTCGACGCCCGCAAGCAGCTTGGCCAGGAACTCGGCGTCCATGCCGGGGCGGACGGCAGCGCCGAGCAGAACATCGCGCTGCACAGGGCGGTCGTGCAGAAGCTGGCCGAGAACGGCGGCACGGTGCCGGACAGCATGAAGGGCTGAACGGGCCGGGCGGCTCCGGCGCCTCGCCTGCACGGGACCGGCCCGACATCCGCGACGCCGGCCGGAATCCCGAGGCTTCGGTCCTGTTCTCCTGTGCCCAAGGTCACAGCGCGGCATCCGTCCGCGCGCCTACGGTGGCCGGGCAAACCAAAGGAGGACCAAGATGCTTGCCTGCAGAAACCTTGCTGCCGTCTCTGCGGCCGCAATCGCCAGCATGGCGTTCGCGGCCGCGCCGGCGTTCGCGTACCCCGCCGCCTACTACAACACAGTCTCGATGGGCATTCCCGCAAGCGATTGCGCGATGGCTGCCTATAAGGCGCTGAACGCAGTCGGGGAGACAGCGGTCCAGTTCTTTCCCAAAGGCAGCGGCGAACCAGTCGGGGTTGGCGGAACCACCCCGGCGGACCGAGGCTTCGCCGTGTGCGTCCCGCTGCCGAAGGCAGGGACGTGCGGAGGCGAGGGCGCAACGGCCGTCTTCGTCGTGGCCGGCGATGGCGCGGACAGGCTGCTCAACGACATCCTGAAGAACTTCCAGCCGCCCGTCGTGATCGACTGTAGCCAGTGACGTGACATCCTGCCCATCAGCCCAGCGTAGCCGGCCTTGGCCCTCGCTGTTGCGTGCGGGAAGAGGCCGGCGCCGTCTGAGCGACCCGCGCGAGCCGGCGTCTCGGGCCGAACTAGAGCGGTATCGTTTCAGGTTGGCCTCAACTTGAAACGAGGTCTCGCGTTCTT
>CAXUIQ010000426.1:416-4015 GCA_964250815.1 uncultured Acetobacteraceae bacterium | reverse complement strand
AGGCGGACGGCGGCGAGTTCCTGCCGCCACGGCGGCGGGGCTGCCGGGGCCGGGAGCAGAACCGTAGGGCGGATAAGCTCTCGCGCCATCCGCCGTCTCGGCCACAAACAAAAGTTCCATTCTTGCAACAAATGTGGCAAACTGCCCGACGTGCCCGATTATCGCCGCCGCTATGTCCCAGGTGGCACCTTCTTCTTCGCCATCAACGTGCTGGACCGGGCCAGCCAGCTCCTGACAACGCACATCGATGTCCTGCGCGACGCGGTGCGGGACATTCGCAGACGAAGGCCGTTCCACATCGACGCATGGGTCGTGTTGCCCGACCACATGCACTGCATCTGGACCTTGCCGCCGGACGATTGGGATTATTCTGCACGTTGGCGAGAGCTGAAGAAGTCGTTCTCGAAAACCTTGCGCCGACCGGACCCAGGTCGCTGGTCCGGCAGCGTCGGGCAGAGCGGGGCATCTGGCAACGGCGGTTTTGGGAACACGCCATCCGAGATGGCGCCGACTACGCCAACCACATGGACTACGTGCACTTCAACCCGGTCAAGCACGGGCTTGTCGATCACCCCATCGACTGGCCGTTCTCCTCGTTTCATCGCGCGGTCGCCGAGGGCCTATACCCGGCGGCGTGGAGCGCCGGCGCGAGCGAGGCCGGCAAATGGGGCGAACGACGGTGAGCGGTGCAGCGGCGGATGACGCAAGAGCTTATCCGCCCTACGCTGGCTACGACTTACGGGTTTGTAGTATCCGGCCTACCCTCCTTCATGAAGGAAAGGACGCACATGAATGGTCAAGCTCCCATTCGACCTTCAGGGCTATGCCTTTCAAGGTGGCTTGGATGTCCTCCGCGCCAGTTTCCAGTGTGCCGCGAGAGCTTTGGCGGGCGTTGCTGAACAAACGAAGAATGAAGCAATTGGTTATCAGAATGCTGTTGATCGAGGGGGCGAGTGGATCGGCGAGCAGGACGAAGACGGTAATGTCCTATGGGATCAGGCGAGCGTCCTTGAAATGCGTGTTGAAGCTGCCGAAGAAGCTTTGATGGTTTTACGAAAAGCTTTTGTCATCGCGCTATATCACTATTGGGAACGGTCGGTTCGCCTCTGGACCGACAGTGCCGATGACGCAAACCACTGCAAGCTCGTGTCACGCGCATTAGGGAAACGCCTCCCAATCGATCCTAGACTCGGTGCGATACAAGATTTGGTCAATATGCTGAAACATAACAACGATCGCTGGGGCAAAAAACTCTTGCAAAGCTGGAGTGATGTGTTCAGACCTGGTTTCCAGGCACTCCCCGGAAAAACTAATTGGTATGAAGCCACCTATCTAATGGAGCGTCACGTTTTGGAAGCCTTTGACATTGTCGCAGCTTCTGGTCCACGCCGAAGTTAAGGTGAGATATCCCCTTTAGATTCACCAGTCGGCAGCACAATGTCTGGGCAAGGTCGGCTGAGAATAAAAGACATTGCTGTTGACGGTTTGAGGAGGTGCAAGATACCTCGACCGAAAGAAGATAACAGTGCGCACCCTATACTGCTAGTATCCGGCATCCTGAGCGCTAACCTGCGCCCGAGAGGCACTGGGTCGAACGGCGCCTCGGCGCGGGCAATTTCGGCCCGCTGCACGCCCGTCTGCGAATTGGCGAGAGTAGAGATGACTCCTCCGGCGCGCTCTGCGCCCGAGACCTCATCCTGCCACCGTCCCGCGCAGCACCGCCGCCCGCGCCTCGTCCTCCGGCATCGGCCGGCCGGTCAGGTAGCCCTGGACCAGGCGGCACCCCAGGCGCCGCAGCACGTCGAGTTGCGCCTCCGTCTCCACCCCCTCGGCGACCACGCCAAGCCGCAGCCGGGCGCCGAGCAGCAGCACCGCCTCCACGATGGCCAGCGAGCTGGCGTCGCGGCCCATCTCCTGGACGAAGCTCTTGTCGATCTTGATGCGGTCGAACGGGAAGCGGCGCAGCGTGGCGAGGCTGGCATAGGCGGTGCCGAAGTCGTCGAGCGTGAGGCGCACCCCCTGCTCCTTCAGCGCCTCCATGGTCCGCAGCACCATGCCGGAGTTGCCGAGCAGCAAGCCTTCCGTCACCTCGATGTCGAGCCGCCCGCCGGGCAGCCCGGCCCCTTCCAGCACGCGGGCCACCTGCTGCGCGAGGTCGGGCTGGCGGAACTGCAAGGGCGAGAAGTTGACGGACAGGCAGACCGGCGACGCCCACCGCGCCGCCTCGGCGCAGGCGGCTTCCAGCGCCCATTGGCCGAGCGGCAGGATCAGCCCGTTCGCCTCCGCCAGCGACACGAAGCGGCCCGGCAGGACCTGCCCGCGGACCGGATGGTTCCACCGCAGCAGCGCCTCGAACCCGTGGATCCGCAAGGACGCGGCGTCGCAGATCGGCTGGAACGCCATGGTGAAGTGGCGCCGGTCCACGGCGTCGCCCAGGTCGCGCTCCATCAGGGCGCGCTCAAGCTGGCGCACCTCCATGGACGGCTCGAACAAGCGGACCGCGTTGCGCCCACTTTCCTTGGCGCGGTGAAGCGCGGTGTCGGCGTTGCGGAGCAATTGGTCCGGGGTTTCGCCGCCCGCGGGATGCGCGGCGATGCCGATCGACACGCCCACCATCAAAAGCTGCCCGCCGATGTCGAACGGCTGCTGCACGGCATGGAGCAGGCGCTGCGCCAGCGCCAGCGCCGCGGAAGGCTGGTTGCCGAGCGTCTGGATGACCGCGAACTCGTCCCCGCCGATCCGCGCGGCCATGTCGCCTTCCCCGCAGCTCTCCCGCAGCCGGTCGGCCACGGCAGCGAGCAGCTTGTCCCCGGTCCCGTGCCCGCGCGTGTCGTTGGCCAGCTTGAACCCGTCGAGGTCGAGGTGCAGCAACGCGAGGCCGTGCTCTCCCCGCGCTGCCCCGGCGGCGGCGTCAGCCAGGCGTTCCCCGAACAGGAGGCGGTTGGCGAGCCGCGTCAGGCCGTCATGGCGGGCCACGAAGCGGATGCGCTCCTCCGTCACCTTGCGCAGCAGCGCCGGGCGGATGGTGTGCGCCAGCGATGCGATGTCCGCCACGACCTCCGCCAGATCCTGGCGCTCCGTGGCAAAGGCGAGCGAGACGCCGAACCGCTGGTCCTCCACCCAGATCGGGTAGCTCACCTGGGCGGCCAGCCCGGAGGCGAGGGCCGCGGGCAGCAGCGCGAAGCGTTCCGGCCGCTCGATCTGCGAGTAGATGGCGGCGTGCGGCTCGTTGCGGCGGATCGCGCCGGCGGTCATCGAGTTGCTGCCGTTCACCGGCGCGGCCGGCGGCTGGCGGTGGCAGGAGTGCTCGTCCAGCCCGTCGTCGTTGAACCGGCTGACCTCCACCATGCGCTCGCCGGGCTGGGTCAGTTGCCAGATGCGTCCGACCGTCGCGCCGTGGAAGCGGCACAGCTCGCCCAGAAGGCTGGTCAGCGCCTCCGCGCAGGTCGCCGCCTCCGCCACCAGGCGCAGCATCCGGTCGGCCCGGAGCGCATGGGCGGCGGCGTGCGCAAGGCGCGCAAGCCGCCGTTCCCGTTCGCTGGCCGCGGCGACCAGGCCGGCGATGTCGCCCAGCGCCGCCCCTTGCACCTCTGTAAGGG
>CAXUIQ010000426.1:0-406 GCA_964250815.1 uncultured Acetobacteraceae bacterium | reverse complement strand
GCCGAATGCCGATGCCGCCGCCGCGCCCGGTCCTGCCGCCCGGTCGAACACCGCAACCGCCGCTTCCGCGACGCGCGCCGCCAACCGCAAGAGGCGGTCCAGCACGTCGCCCGTGTCGGCGGGGGCGGTGTCCGGCATCGCGGCAGGGTGGTCGCGACGGTCCACGGCCAGGCCTCCCCGCAATGCTTCCAGGTCCGATCCGACCTTAGCGGTTCGGGCGGCGGCTTGGAAGCCTGCCCTGGTGCCGGACAGGCGCGACGGGGCGGGCCCGCCTTCACGCCGCAGCCGCGGGCCGTTCCGGCCGCAGCGCCCGGCACCTCGCAGCCGCGCTGCGGAGCAGCCTCCCGGACGGAAGCGGCTCAGCCGATCCGCGGGGCCTGGATGCCCGGCGCTTGCTGCTCGGATT
>CAXUIQ010000425.1:0-4041 GCA_964250815.1 uncultured Acetobacteraceae bacterium | reverse complement strand
CCCCCGGCGCGCGCCCACCCGGCTACCACCCAAAAGGAGTTCCGTTGGACATAGCCTTGCTCGCCCGCATCGCCGACGCGCTGGACCGGCTGGCGCCGCCGCCGCCGCCCGCGCCGGACCTCCGCGACGCCGACGCCTACGTGTGGCAGCCGTCGCCGGCGCGCCTGGTCCCGGTGCCGCGCGTGTCCCGGGTGGACATCGGCCTCTTGCAAGGCATCGAGCGGCAGAAGCGCCAGGTGCTCGACAACACGCTCCGTTTCGCCCGCGGGCTGCCTGCCAACAACGCCATGCTGTGGGGCGCCCGCGGCATGGGCAAGTCGTCGCTGGTCAAGGCCGCGCACGCCGCCGCCAACCGCGACGCGCCCGGCATCCTGGCCCTCGTGGAAATCCACCGGGAGGACATCCGCACCCTGCCGGACTTGCTGAACCTCCTGCGCGGCCGCACGCGCCGCTGCCTGATCCTGTGCGACGACCTGTCGTTCGAGCGGGAGGACGCCGACTACAAGGCGCTGAAGTCCGTGCTGGACGGCGGCATCGAGGGCCGTCCCGCCAACGTGCTGTTCTACGCCACCAGCAACCGCCGCCACCTGATGCCGCGCGACATGATCGACAACGAGCGGTCCACGGCGATCAACCCGGGCGAGGCCATCGAGGAGAAGGTGTCGCTGTCCGACCGCTTCGGCCTGTGGATCGGCTTCCACAACTGCGACCAGGACGCCTTCTTCGCCATGGTGGACGGCTATGCCGACCAGCTCGCCTTGCCCATCGGGCGCGACGTGTTGCACGCGGAGGCGGTCGAGTGGTCGGTCACGCGCGGCGCGCGGTCCGGCCGGGTCGCCTGGCAATTCATCGAGGACCTGGCCGGCCGCCTCGGCGTGGCCCGCCCACAGGAGGACGCAGCATGAGCGAAACGATCCAGTCTCCCGGCTTCTACCGCCGCCGCTTCGGCGACGTTCTGGTGACGGCGATCAACGACGGCGTGATTGACCTGCCGCTCGGCGCGATGCAGGGGATCGAGCCGGAAGCGGCGTCAGCCCTGCTGCGCGACGCCTTCCGCGCGCCCGCGCCGCGCTCAAGCGTCAATGCCTTCCTGGTGCAGGGGGGTGGCGCCACGGTCCTGATCGACACCGGCGCCGGCAACTCCATGGGACCGACGATGGGGCGGTTGCAGGCCAGCCTGGGCGCGGCCGGGGTTGCGCCGGAGGAGGTGGACGCCGTTCTGATCACCCACCTTCATCCCGACCACGCCGGCGGCCTGGCCGGCCCGGACGGCGCGGCGGTGTTTCCACGCGCCGAGCTGGTGGTTTCGCAAGCGGAAGCCGACTTCTGGCTCAACGAGGCCGTGGCCGCCGCGGCGCCCGACGACGCCAAGCCTTACTTCGCGGGAGCGCAGGCCGCGGTCGCCCCTTACCGCGCACGGCTCCGCTTGTTCACGGGAACGGACGTGGCGGCCGGCATCCAGGCGCACCCGTTGCCGGGCCACACGCCGGGCCATACCGGATACCTGGTCGGATCGGGCGACGCTTCCTTGCTGATCTGGGGCGACATCTTCCACGTGCCCGACGTGCAGGCGCGCCGGCCGGAGGTCGGCATGGTGTTCGACGCCAACCCCGATGGCGCGATCCAGACCCGCCGCCGTGCGCTGGACATGGTGGCGCGGGACCGCCTGATGGTGGCCGGCATGCACATGCACTTCCCGGCCTTCTCGCACGTGGTGAAGACGGCCGAGGCCTACGCCGTGCTGCCCGACGCCTGGCTAGGCAGCGTGTAGCACCTCCACCCCGGCCATGTAGGGCACGAGCGCCGGCGGCACGCGGATCGTGCCGTCTGCCTGCTGGCCGTTCTCCATGACGGCGATCAGCGCCCGCCCGACCGCGACCCCGGACCCGTTCAGCGTGTGTGCGAACCCCGCCGCCTTGCCGTCCGCGCCGCGCATCCGGGCACCCATGCGCCGGGCCTGGAAGGCGCGGGTGTTGGAGCAGGAGCTGATCTCCCGCCAGGCCCCCTGCCCCGGCAGCCAGACTTCCAGGTCATAGGTCTTGGCCGCGCCGAACCCGGTGTCCCCGGCGCAGAGCAGCACCCGGCGATACGGCAGGCCGAGGGCTTCCAGCACCGCCTCGGCGCAGGCGGTCATGCGCTCGTGCTCGGCGTCGCTGGCGTCGGGTTGGGTGATGCTGACCAGTTCCACCTTGCGGAACTGGTGCTGGCGCAACATGCCGCGGGTGTCGCGCCCGGCCGACCCGGCCTCGCTGCGGAAGCACTCGGACAACGCCGTGACCCGCATCGGCAGGCGGTCCGCCGGCACGATCTCGTCCATCGCCAGACTGGTGAGCGGCACCTCGGCGGTCGGGATCAGCCAGCGCCCGTCCGTGGTGCGGAACAGGTCGTCGGCGAACTTCGGCAGCTTGTCGGTGCCGTAGGCGGCGGCGTCGTTGACCAGCAGCGGCACTTGCGTCTCGGTGTAGCCGTGCCGCGTCGTATGGAGGTCCAGCATGAACTGGCCCAGCGCGCGCTCCAGCCGGGCCAGCCCGCCGCGCAGGATGGTGAAGCGGCTGCCGGACATGCGCGCCGCCCGCTCGAAGTCCATGAGGCCCAGCGCCTCGCCGAGCTGAGAATGCTCAAGCGGCTGGAAGTCGAACTCGGGCGGGCTGCCGACCTGCTTCACCACGATGTTGTCCGTCTCGTCGGCGCCGTCCGGCACGTCGGGATCGAGCAGGTTGGGCAGCGACTCCAGTTCGCTCCGGATTGCCAGGTCGAGCGCATCGGCCCGCCCTTCCAGCGCCGCCATCTCGTCCCGCAGCGCCGTAGCTTCCGCCTCCAGCGCCGCCGTGTCGCCCCCGGCACGGCGGCCCTGGCCAACCTGCTTGGCCAGAGCGTTGCGCCGGGCCTGCTTGTCCTGCACCGCCGCAAGCGCCGCACGGCGCTCGGCATCGATTTCCAGCAAGCGGGCCGCGGTCGGAGGCAAGCCGCGCCGGGCCATGTTGGCGTCGAAGGCCGCGGGATCGGCGCGGAGCGCGCGGAGGTCGTGCATCAAACGTCAACCGGCTTGGTCTCGACCCAACCGGCCGTGAGGATGGAGATTTCGTAAAGCGCGATCAGCGGCAGCGCGAGGCCGGTCTGGGTGATCACGTCGGGCGGAGTGATGATCGCCGCCACGATGAACATGCCGACATAGGCGTAGCGCCGGTATTTCTTCAGCCCGCGGGACGAGATGATGCCGACCTTGGCGAGCAGCGTGAGCAGCACCGGCAGTTGGAACGCCAGGCCGAACGCGAAGATCAGCCGCATGACCAGGCCGAGGTACTCGCTGACCTTCGCCTCCAACTGCACCGGCAGCCCACCACCGCCCGTGGGCGACTCGAAGCTGAGGAAGAACGTCCAGGCGGCGGGGAACACGAAGTAGTAGGCGAGCGCAGCCCCGGCCACGAACAGCACCGGCGTCGCGACCAGGAACGGCAGCAGCGCCTTCTTCTCGCTGCGGTACAGGCCCGGCGCCACGAACAGCCAGACCTGCGACGCGACGACGGGGAAGGAGACGAACGCCGCGCCGAAGAAGGCCACCTTCAGGTAGGTGAAGAACGCCTCGTACAGCGCGGTGAAGATCAGCCGGCGGTTCTGCCCGGTCTTGGTGACCAGGATGTCCGCCAGCGGCTGCGCCAGGAAGGAGTAGATGCTTCGGCTGAAGTAGTAGCAGATGCCGAAGCAGATCAGGAACGCGCCCATGGACCACAGCAGCCGGGTGCGCAGCTCGATCAGGTGGTCGAGCAGCGGCATGGGCTTGTCGTTGATCGGGTCGTCGGCGGGCGCCTGCTGCGTATCCACGGTGCGGTCCTGGACTGCGGCGCTCAGGCGTGCGGCGTCGGGTGGGTCGCAGGCTCGTGCTGGGCGGGCAACGCGGGAGGCGCGCTGCGGGGGTCGATGTAGGCGGCCGGAGCCTCGGCCGGCGGCGCGGTCGGCGGCCCGGCAGCCATGGCGGGTTCAGCCGGGGCCGCTTCACCCGGCAGGGCGGCGGCGGGCAGCGGGTCGGACACGGTGACGAGG
>CAXUIQ010000424.1:1639-4054 GCA_964250815.1 uncultured Acetobacteraceae bacterium | reverse complement strand
GCAGGCCCGGCATCACCCTGCCCCGCTTGCTTGAGCCTCCAGCGCTTCGGCCAGCAGGTCGAGCAGCGCGAGCGCGAAGGCGCGCATGTTGGCGACGCGGCCGCCACCCCCGGTCTCGATCGTGGCGGCGCGCTCCACGGGGCCGCTGACGGCGATGCAGGTGTGGCCGGGCGCGTCGCCGTGGCGGTTGCCGTCCGGCCCGGCCGCCCCGGTCTCGGCGACGCCCCATGTCGTGCCGAGCCGTTCCCGCACCGTGCGGGCCAGCAGCCGGGCATAAGGCTCGGAAGCCGAGCGGATGCCCGGCATCTGCTCCGGCGCGATGGCGAGCAGGGCCGCCCGGGCATCCTGGGTATAGACCACGGCGCCGCCCTGGAAGTAGGCGCTGGCTCCCGGCACGGACAGCAGAGCCGCCGAAACCAGCCCGCCCGAGGAGCTTTCGGCGACGCCCACCGTGTCCCGCCGTGCCTTGAGCAGCGCGCCGAGCCGTTCGGCCTTGGGCAGCAGGTCCTGCATCGGGGGTCCTTTCGCCGATGGCGTCCAGCTTGCCGCAGGCCGGCGCCCGGAGCAACCGCGGCGTGCCGGCCGGCCCGCGTCAGCGCTGCGGGCCGGCGAGCGCCACGGCGGTGTCGGTCCGCAGCGTGACGGTGCCGTTCGCGACCGACAGCGCATCGGCCGGCACCGTCGCAAGGTGGCTGCCGGGCTGGAAATACGCGCCCACCATGATCTCCGCCGTTTGCCCGTCAGGCGACAAGCGGCGGACGCTGCCGATGATGCGGCCCTGCGGGTCGTGCAGCCAACGCCCGGCCACGCTCGCCGGGACGGGAGCCGCCGCGGCCTGGGCAGGGTCGGCAGCTTGGGCGCGGCTCGCGACGCTGGGAAGTAGAGCCAGGGCACCGACGAGGCTGACGGCCCACAGCAGCCGCTTGTGTCCAGGATGCTTCAAGTGCTTAACAAGAACTTCCAACATGAACTGCTCCCTTTGCATGACTATCGAAGTGTCAATGCTCTTCCATCGGCACCATGGAAACAGGTGGCTTTTGTCACGCTGCGGTGCGATGCCGTCGGCGTGTTGGAGTTCAACCAACTTCGTTGCATCGAACCTGCGAAGAGGTCGCATGAACTGGTATGATGCACGGGCGAATTGTTTGGCGCCGGGCATCCAGAACAGGCTTTGAAAAACGGGTGCTCATGTCGGCCGACCCCCATAAGTTCAATGATGAGACTAATGTCGGCGGTTCAAGGATGCAAGCCCCGCCGCTATATGCGTTCCATGCAGCGCACAGACCTTTCCCAAGAGAGATGCTCGATCGGACGCACCCTCGGCCTCGTCGGCGAGTGGTGGAGCCTGCTCATCATCCGCGAGGCGCTTCTCGGCGTGACCCGCTACGACGAGTTCCAGCGCCGCCTCGGCATCTCCCGCAACGCGCTGACCGACCGGCTGCGCAAGCTCGTGGAGGGCGGCGTGCTCGCCCGGCAGCCGGTGGCCGAGGGCGCCCGGC
The DNA here is from genome assembly GCA_964250815.1 of uncultured Acetobacteraceae bacterium. Lineage (GTDB taxonomy): Bacteria > Pseudomonadota > Alphaproteobacteria > Acetobacterales > Acetobacteraceae > CAHJXG01. The sequence continues at coordinate 2,555 of CAXUIQ010000424.1, read as the reverse complement.
GCGAGGAATACGTGCTGACCGAGATGGGCGGCGACCTCGTCACGGTGTTGGTCGCCATGCGCCAGTGGGGCGACCGCTGGCTGAGCCAGCCGGACGCGCCGCTGCTGCGCATGGTCGAGACCGCGACCGGCCGCCCCGTCGCGAAGCTGGAAGTGATGTCGGACGACGGCCGCAGGCTCAGCCGTGCGGAGCTTCGCCTGGCCGCCCCCAGCCAAGCCGACCCGGCATGACGGCGGCGCGGCAGGACGCCCAAGGCGCGGCGGGTGCCATCCCCCGCGACGACGGCCCGTGGCTGATCCTGCCGGGGTTCATGCCGGATGCCGCCGGTTTCGCGCTGCGGACCACGCTTGCGGTCCTGTTGGCCTACCTGGCCGCCTTTGCCGTCCAGCTCGAAAGCGCGTCGAGCGCCGGCCTGTGCGTGGCGATCGTGGCGCAGCCGACGCCCGGCATGGCGATGTCCAAGGCGCTGTACCGCATCCTCGGCACGCTGCTGGGCGGCGCCGTCGGGTTCGCGCTGGTGTCGCTGTTCCCGCAGGACCGCACGATGCTGCTGGCGTCGTTCGCCGTGTGGCTCGGCGCCTGCACCTTCGTCGCGGCGCTGCTGCGGGATTTCCGGTCCTACGGGGCGGTGCTGTGCGGCTACACGGTGGGCATCATCGCCATCTCGGGCATCGACGCGCCGGACGGGGTCTTGCTCCTCACGCTCAACCGGGTGGCGGCCATCCTGGTGGGCGTCGCGTCCGCCGCCGTGGTGAACGCCTTGCTGTCCTATGCGGCCGCGTTCGAGGCGCTGCGGACGGCGCTGCGGCGGCGGCTCGCGGCGGCGGAGGCCCTGGCGCTGTCGGCGCTGGCCGGGCAGGCCCAGCCGCGCCCGCCGCTGCCGGCGCAGGAGGGCGCCCGCATCCTGGCGCTCCGC
>CAXUIQ010000424.1:0-1629 GCA_964250815.1 uncultured Acetobacteraceae bacterium | reverse complement strand
CGGCATGTTGTCCGCCAGCCGCGCCATCGCCACCGGGCTGCGGCTTTCGACGGACCCGGCGACCCGGCGCACCCTGGACGCGGCAGCCGCACGCCTCCGGTCCGGGCCGGATGCCGGCGACCCCGATCCGGCGTCGCTCGACGCGCTGCCATCCGACCCGCTCGCCGCCGCGCTGCTGGACCGGTCCCGGGACCTGCTGCGGCAGCACGCGCTGGCGCGGAGCGGGCTGCGGACGTTCGAGACGGGCGACGCCCCGGCCGTGCCGGTCCGCTTGCCCATCCATCGCGACGTGGTCGGCGCCGCGCTGAGCGCCGCGCGCACGGTGATCTCGGTCGGGCTGGGGTGCGTGTTCTGCATGTACGCCGGGTGGCCCGGCGCCACCGGCCTTCTGGTGCAGCAGGCGGCGTTCACCGCCCTGCTCGGGATGACGCCGGACCCGTCCGCCGCGGGCGTGGCCATGGGGCTGAGCTTGCCGTTGCCGGCCCTGGCCGCCGGCGTCATCGGCTTCGTGCTGCTGCCCGATGCGTCCGGGTTCGTCCCCTTCGCCCTGGCCACGGCGCCGTTCGTGTTCGCCGCCGCCTTGGCCAGCCGTCATCCGGCGTTGCTGCGGTTCGGGCCGGGCTTCCTGCTCTACCTCCTGCTGCTGCTGTCGCCGGCCAACACCGAGAGCTTCGATTTCGAGGCGTTCATGAACAACGTCCTGGTCCAGGTGCTGGCCGTCGTGTTCATGGTGCTGAGCTTCCGCCTGGTGCTGCCGGTCTCGCGCCGGCGGCGGCTGGCGCGGGTGGCGGACGCCATCGGGCGGCAGGTGCGGCGCGCGCTGGCAGGACAGCCGGACGGGAATGACCTAATCGCCGCCCGCTGCCTGTACGTGGACCGGCTCGCCCAGGCCCAGGTCTGGCTCGGCCGGCCCACGCCCGCGCGCCTGGCCGTGCTGAACCGGCTTTCGGCGTTCACGGAACTGGAATCGGCGCTGCGTCGGGTGCAGGCGGGGCTGCACGCGCTCGGCCGGGCCATGCCGCCTCCCGAGCCGGACGTGTTCGAGGCGGCGGCGCGCGGACTGCTCGCGTCCGACCATGCGCCGGGGGAGCCGCGGCGCGCGGCGTTGCAGGCCGCCGCCGGCCTGTACGGCTCGGCGGTGCTGCTGCGGCGGCACGGCCGGGCGCTGCGTCGTTATGGCGTGACCTGGGGCGTGATCTGGGGTCGCGCGGATGGGGCGTGAGACGGACGTGGCCGGCGTGTTCTTCTCGCCGCTGGTGGCCTATATGCTGGCCGCCCTGCTGATCTACCTTCCGCTGCGGTGGCTGCTGATCCGGCTGGGCCTGCTCCGTTGGGTCTGGAACCCGCCCTTGGCGGAAACCGGGCTTTACATCTGCCTGCTGGGCGCGCTGGTGGCGCTGCTGTAGCGAAGGACCGACCGTGCTCCCGTCTCCATTCCTCTTCCTGCGCCCCTGATGCCCGGCCAATCCCGCCGCGCGGTCCGGGTGGGCGTCACAGTCACCATCCTGGCCGCAGCCCTGTTCGCCGGCGCCTTCATCTGGACCCACTACGTCACCGGCCCTTGGACGCGCGATGGGCAGGTGCTGGCCAACGTGGTCAACATCGCGCCGGAGGTGTCGGGCCGCATCA
>CAXUIQ010000423.1:0-4054 GCA_964250815.1 uncultured Acetobacteraceae bacterium | reverse complement strand
TTCCAGGCGGTCGCGGCCTTCCCGCAGATGTCGATGCCGGGGTCGAACGTGCGCGAGATGATCGCCTTCGTCAACGACTCCGGCTTCGGCGCCATCGGCACGCCCGACATGTGCGCCGCCCAGATCGAGCGGCTGCACGCCCAGTCCAACGGCGGCTTCGGCGCCTATCTCATGCTGGCGCACAACTGGGCCGACCGGGACGCGACGCTGCGCAGCTATGAGCTGATCGCGCGCCACGTGATGCCGCAGTTCCAAGGGCAGCGGCGCGCGACGCTCGGCGCCGCCGAACGGGCGCGGGAAGCGCGCCCGGCGCTGGCGGAGGTCCACGCCAAGGCGGTGGAAACGGCGACGCAACGCTATGCGGCGGAGGTGGCGGCCCACTGAGCCGGGCATGCGGAACGCCGTCCCATCCGAGGAGCCTAGCCCATGCAACGCACCCAGCCGCCCTTCCGCGCCGACATGGTCGGCAGCCTGCTGCGCACCCCGGCGCTGAAGCAGGCCCGCGAGCAGCGCGCCCGCGGCGAGATCGGCGACGCCGCGCTCAAGGAGGCCGAGGACCGCGAGATCATGGCCCTGATCCGCAAGCAGGAGGCGGCCGGCCTGCAAGCGGTGACGGACGGCGAGTTCCGCCGGGCCTACTGGCATTTCGACTTCCTGGAACACCTGGACGGGGTGACGGCGGTCGAGCTCGACTCCGGCATGAACTTCAAGGGCGGCATCGGCATCAACAAGGCGCTGCGCATCACCGGCAAGGTCGGCTTCTCCGGCCACCCGATGATCGAGCACTTCCGCTTCGTGGCGGCGAACACCGGCCGGGTGCCGAAGATGACGATCCCCGGACCGAGCATGCTGCACTACCGCGGCGGCCGGAACATGATGAACTTCGGTGTCTATCCCGACATGGACGCCTTTTACGCCGACGTGGGCGCGGCGTACCACAAGGCCGTGCGCGCCTTCTACGACGCGGGCTGCCGCTACCTGCAGCTCGACGACATCTCCTTCGCCTACCTCTGCGACCCCGAGCAGCGGGAGATGCTGCGCGCCCGCGGCGACGACCCGGAGCGGCAGCCGGCGATCTACGCCGGCATGGTGCGCGACGCGCTGCGCGGCAAGCCGGCGGATCTCACCGTCACCATGCACCTGTGCCGCGGCAACTTCCGCTCCACCTTCATCGCCTCCGGCGGCTACGAGCCGGTGGCCGAGCTGCTGTTCAACACCATGCCGGTCGATGGCTACTTCATGGAGTGGGACACCGACCGCGCCGGCGGGTTCGAGCCGCTGCGGCACCTGCCGCCGGGCAAGACGGCCGTGCTCGGCCTCGTGACCTCGAAGACCGGCGCCTTGGAGCAGCCCGGCGACGTCAAGCGCCGGATCGAGGAAGCCGCCCGCTTCGCCCCGCTCGACCAGCTTTGCCTGTCCCCGCAATGCGGCTTCGCCTCGACGCAGGAAGGCAACACGCTGGCCGAGGAGGAGCAGTGGGCCAAGCTCCGGATGATCGTCGAGACCGCCAGGGAGGTTTGGGGCGGGTCAGGCTGACCGGCCCGCAGGTTCAACGCGGCCCCTTCGGCTCCCTTGCGGCCGCGGCGCTGTCCGCCATGCCGTCGCGCCCCACCGCGTCCAGCAGCGCCAGCCCGTCCACGGTCGCGATCAGCAGCGCGGCGGAGGGGATGCGGTCCTCCTCCCGCTCCACCTGCAGCCGGCCCGCCGCCCATGCCAGGAACCCGTCCGCGATCTGCCCGGCGACGGCCCGGTGCGGCGCCTCGTGGCGGGCGGCCCTCGCGGCAAGCTCGATCCAAAGCCGCATGTATGGCTGCAAGTCCGGGCTGCGGAACACGGCGCGGATGTCCAGCAGCAGCGCCGCGAACGGCTTCGGCCCGGTCGCGCCCCCGGCACCCTCCAGCGACCGGGCAAGCCGCTCCATGACCCGCCCAAGCGTCGCCGTCAGCAGCTCGTCCTTGTCCTTGAAGTAGTAGAGCAACATGCGGTCGCTGGTCCCGGCGGCGGCGGCCATCGGGCGCAGGCTGGCGCCGGCCAGCCCGTGCCGCAGCAGGTGGTCGGCCATGCGCTCCAGCGCCGCTTCCCGGCGGTCATCCCGGACGTTCATGCGATTCCTGTAGCAGGCGCTACGCAACCCTGATACGTAGCGGGTGCTACGTAGGAGGATACCATGCACGCGCAACTCGACCAACACCACCAACACGCCGAAGTCCGCGGCCAGCTTCGCCGCGGCCAGGTCGCCATCCTGGCGGCACTGGGCGTGGCACTCTGGCTGCTGTTCGCCTTGCTGATCCGCTGGAGCCTGCCGACAGGCTTGTTCGGAAATCCCGTCGCGAGCGTGCTGCTGTTCGTTGCCGCCGTTCTCCTCGCCTGGCTCATGGTCCGGCTATGCACCCGGGTTGCGGCACTCGCGCCGGGGCAGACCGTGCCGGGCGTGGTCGTCGCGTCGGCAGCGGCGCTGCCCTGCGACGGAGTGGCGTTGACCTGGACGCCTGGCCTTTACGGCCCCGATGCCGCCAGCATCCTGCCCGCCGCGGCTTGGCTGTTCTGGGGCGTGGGCCTATGCCTGGCACTCGCCCTTGCCGACGCGGGACGCACGACCGCTTGACGGCCCGCTGCCTTTGGCCCGTGCCGTCGCAAAAGCATTGTCACGCCAGGACGGTTGACGTACCGCACCGAGGTCCGGCAGCGTCCCCAGTTGCAACAACCCGGGACCGCCATGCCCCCCATCACCCGACGCGCCGCCCTGACCCTGCCGCTCGGCGCCGCCGCGGCGCTGCTTGCCGCCCGCGCCCACGCCGCGCCGCCGGGCGACCTGATCGAGCGGGCGCGCAAGGAGGGCGCGGTCAACAGCCTCGGGATGCCCGACGACTGGGCCAACTGGGAAGCGACCTGGAAGGCAATCACCGCGAAATACGGCCTCAAGCACACCGACACCGACATGAGCAGCGCCGAGGAACTGGCGAAGTTTGCCGCTGAGCGCTCCAACGCCTCCGGCGACATCGGCGACGTGGGCTTCGATTTCTGCAGCGTGGCCGTGGAGCGCGGCCTGGCCGCACCCTACAAGCCCACGACCTTCGGCGAAATACCCGAATGGGCGCGGGACGCGGAAGGCCGCTGGATGCTGGCCTACACCGGGACCATCGCCTTTGTGGTGGCCAGCGACGTGCCAAACCCGCCGAAGTCCTGGTCCGACCTGCTCGCCGGCGCCTACAAGGTCGCCGCCGGCGACGTGGGCAAGGCGTCGCAAAGCAACGCCGCCGTGCTGGCCTGCGCCATCGCGACCGGCGGCGACGAGCGCCGGCTCGACCCGGCCATGGACCTGTTCGCCAAGCTCGCCCGGCAAAAGCGCTTGCTGACCATCGGCGCGCTGCCCGCCAACATGGGGCGCGGCGAGATCCAGGTGGGCCTGCTGTGGGACTTCAACGCCCTGAACTACCGCGACAAGGTCGGCGGCAACCGCTTCAACGTGGTGATCCCCGCGGACGGCTCCGTGACCAGCGGCTACTCCACGATCATCAACAAATATGCCAAGAACCCGAACGCCGCGATGCTGGTGCGGGAATACATCTTCGGCGACGAGGGCCAGGCGAACCTCGCGGACGGCTACGCCCGGCCGATCCGGGTGGACCACCTCACCTTGTCCGACGCGGCCAGGGCCAAGCTGCTGCCCGCCGCGCAGTATGCCAAGGCCCGGCCCATCGACCCGCAGCTCTGGGCCGAGGGCGCACGCCGTGTGCCCGCCCTGTGGCAGGAAAAGGTGTTGGCCGAGATGTAGGGTGCCCTTGCCCCGTCCCGGCCTCGTGCTCTGGGCCGCACCGTTCCTGCTGGCCGTGCTGGGGTTCGAGGTCCTGCCGGTGCTGTCCGTGCTGGCCGGCAGCTTCGTCCGTGGTGGGGAGTGGTCGCTGGGCAACTATGCCGCCCTCCTGTCCAGCCGCTTCTACCGCGGCGCGTTCGCCACCAGCGTCAACGTGTCCCTGCTCACCAGCGCGGTCGGCCTCGGCCTCGGCCTGCCGCTGAGCCTGGCGCTGCACCGCCGGTCCGCCCCGGTGCAGCG
>CAXUIQ010000422.1:0-4071 GCA_964250815.1 uncultured Acetobacteraceae bacterium | reverse complement strand
CCCGGGCGCCGGGCGGCGGCCGGGGGCGGCCCTGGCCGCCGCGCCGGGCCCCGGCAACGCCTTCCGGCCCGGCACCGCCCGGCACGGGCGCGGACGCCGCCTTTCCGACGTGGCCGCCTTCGACGACCTGCAGATCGAGGCGGTGCACGACTTCATCCAATGGCTGTTTCCCTTGCGGGAAGCCAGCCGCGCCGTCCCGGGCGCGCCGGTGCTGGGCGAGGCGGAAGCGGCGGCGATCCGCGGCGACCCGCAGGCCCAGGCCGGCCTCCGCGCGGGCCTCCAGCGCATGACGCGCTTCTATGCCGACACCGGCCATTGGCTGACCGGGTACGACCACAACCACCTGCGCATCACCCGGATCATCGCCGCGGCACGGGACCTGCTCGGCCCGGACGCCGCAGCCGCCTTCCATGCCGGGATCGTGGCGCGGAACACGGCGGCGGGCGCCCCGGTCAACCGCGAGAGCCTGCGGCGTTGGAGCGCGGCGCTGGACTGACATGGGCTGGGGACCTTGAGGGGCGGCGTTCCCGTGCCCACCCGTTGCGAGCGGCGAGTGCTGCGTGGACCAAGGCATCAGCGTCGGCGAGAACGAGCAAGGCCAGGTCGGTCGGAGGTAGGTGCGGCTTGCCGAAGCGGTTACGCAGGTCGGCGTTTCATGCCCTTCCCCGAGAGGTTTCCCAGCGCTGCCTTGGCGCCCTCCGAGCGGATCAGCACCAGCGATTGCACGCAGACGTACTAAAAGTCACAATTTTGGCATTCTGCCTGTTCTTATGCGTAAGCATCTTGCTTTCGCAACGGATTTTTGAGATAAAGCTGGGGAAATATACGGGCGCGAGGGTTCCATGGTCATCCTGTTCATCAGCCATGTGCACTTCCTGCGGGAAGCGTTGGTGGAGGTTTTGCGTGGTGGGGAGGGCATCATGGCCTTCGGCGCGTTTTCCCGCGAAACCGCCGAGGCGGTGACCGCGGAGTTCACGCCCAACCTGATCGTCATCGATTCGTCGCACCCCGAAGCCATGGCTCTGGTCGGCGTCGTTCGCGCCCGCCTCCCCAGGGTGGGCGTCGTCGTGCTGGCCACGCGCGAGCGGGACGAGGACTTCCTGCTTTGGGCGGATATCGGCATTTCCGGGTACCTGGGACCGGACACCTCGTCGCGTGACCTGATTTCGACGGTGCGCCGTGCTGCGGCGGGCGAGGTCGTCTGCCCGCCGCGGTTGACCGCCCTGCTGCTGAACCGCTTTGCCGACCGCTCGAACGACCGCGCGACGCGGGCCGGCATCCATGCGCTGACGCCGCGCGAGCGCGAGATCATGGAGTTGCTGGCGGATGGCTTGCCCAACAAGCTGATTGCGCGCCGCTTGCAGGTCGCCTTGCCGACGGTCAAGAACCACGTGCACAGCATCCTCGACAAATGGGATGTGCGCAGCCGGGGCGAAGCTGCCGCCCGCTACCGTCGAAAGATCCAGGAGTCCGAGACGGGCAGCAACAAGCTTGCGGCAGTGCGGCCGATTCAGGTTCTCCCCACCGGGTCGCCTGCCCATCGCAACGGCAGCTTCTCGTCCGCCGCTGGCCGCCGGGCAGAGTAGGCGAACCATTCTGCAAGGCTGGGCGGAGGCGGCAGGCCGCTGACGCCCAGCTTTTGCTCGCGATCTGAACGGTGAATGCACAGCGCCATTCCGTTGCAGCAAGAACCGCGGCAGCGTGGCAACAGGACCCAGCGACCGTCCTGCCATGCTTGGATTTGCCGAAATCGTAGGCGTGGGTCCCATGACGGGCGGCCCAGGCCACGGCGTCCCGCCCGTACGCCCACCGGGGCCGGTCGCGTCGGCATCCTCGGCGCGGGCCGGGGCTGCCATCGGCAATGCCAAGCCGAAAGCCAGGGCTTCACGAATTCCATGCCCACCTCACGGGATGGGAGGGAGGACATCTGCGACGGTGCCGCAAATGGAATTGCAGAGCCGGCCCTCATGCCGCGGCGTCTCTCAACTGCAGGAACTGGGCAATTGCCGGGCCGGGCGGTTCGGACCGCCCCGGAACGGCCCGCCGCAGGCCGTGGCCATCCCGCATCACTTCGCAGACGAAGTGTCGAACGCGCATTATGACAATTGCAGGAAACGTATTTGCGTTCAAACTCCTTGCAGCGAACGTTGCGGAAGGATTATGCGGCTGCCGTGTGCATCGGGAGTGCAGCAAAATTCAAGAAGTCGAACTGCTGACACGTTCGAGGCGAACTCGCGGTTGGCATAATCGAAGGGGGGAGTAGGGTAGTGCGCATCAGAGGGTTTGCCTTGGCTCGGTCGGTCCTGCAGCTTGGGCTGGGCGGCCTGGTTTGTTTGCTGCTGACCACGGGCTTTGCGAGGAGGGCGGGGGCGCAGGAGATCGAACCCTACGACTTCGTGCCGCTGCCCGCCGGCACCAACCTGGCCATCGGCTACTATGTCTATGGCCACAACACCGAATTCAATCTCGCCCATGGACCGACGATCAAAGACTCCGGCCTTGAGGTCAATCTCGGCATCGCCCGCTACGTTCACTTCGTTGATGTCGCGGGACATCCGGCCGGCTTCCAGATCGTCCAGATTTTCGGCTCGGAGTCGGCCGCCCATATCGATGGCCAACGCCTCGGAAGTGCCTTTGGCGCGCAGAACGTCGGCCTTTCGGCGTTCATCTGGCCCTATGTGAACACCGCGACCAAGACAAACTTCAACGTAACGGGCTGGATCTATCCGCCGACCGGCACCTACGACAAGCGATCGCCCATCAACGTCGGCGACAACCGTTGGCGCGGAAACCTCCAGCTCGGCGTCTCCCAGGGCATCACCGACAACCTTGCCTTCGATCTCGACTTCGACACGCAATTCTACGGCGACAACAACAACGATTTCCCTGGCAACCGGCGGCTCAGCCAGGACCCGACCTACCGTGCGCAGCTCTGGGTCAACTGGCGCTGGAACCCGGCTTTCAGCACGTCCATCGGCTATGAGGGCTTTTTTGGCGGCTCGCAGCAGGTGAATGGCTTCTTTGCCGGCACCAAGACGGAAGAGCAGCGCATCCGCGCCAACGCCGCGCTGTTCCTGACCCCGCGGCTCCAGACGATGATCGAGCTCAACCATGACGTCAAAGTCACCGGTGGGTTCAAGCAGGACTTCGGGACGACGCTCCGGGTCGTTTACGTATTCTGATCGCGCGCGAAGCAGGCTGGCGGTCGCGCCCGCTTGCCGCAGGGAACGGGGACATGCACACCATGAACACGATGCCACGCCTAGGGGCTGCCGCAGCGCTCCTTCTGCTTGCCGGCTGCAACAACCAGAACGCCAAGCCCACGTCCAGCGCCGCCAACCCGGCGGAGGTGCAGTTCACCACCGACGCCTATCAGATCATCGAATTCGACCGGCAGGAGGGCGCGCTGGCCAAGACGCAGGCGAAGAACCCCGCCGTGAGGGCACTTTCGGACCAGCTCACCAACCAGGCCAACGATTTCGCGGCACGCCTGGGGCCGACCGCAGCGGCGGCGTCCATCAAGCCGCCGTCCATCCTTCGCGAGGACCTGCGCGTGCGCCTCGGGCACATGCGGCTCCAGCAAGGCCAGGACTTCGACCGCACCTACATCGGCGATCAGATCGCAAGCCATGAGGAGTTGCTCCGGATGGAGGGCGGCATGAACGATGCCACGGTCAGTCCGGAGTTCGCGACGCTCATGCGCCAGGGCACGGGCCTGGTTCGGGAGAACCTGGACAAGCTGCGCGCGCTGCAGAGCCAGGTGGGCGCGCCGTCCCGGGTCTAAGCAGGCTTTCGTGGCTTGTGCCACGAAGGCCTGCTTAGGGATCTTTGAAGACGCATCGTTTTATCTGCTGCGCGCGAACACGCTCCGCAGAATGATGCTTAGCGTCGCAACTTCGCCGGCCTGATTGGAGAGGGTTACAAAGCCCGGCGCGGCAGCATCTATGGGACGTCCGTTGCAGCGAACGGCCGAACCAGGGAGCCAAGCTTGCCCAGCCCCACCTCAAGTCCCCCCCCAAGGGCCCCCCCCATGGGTTGGGGGTTATTTTGCCCCCACCGCACGGGCGCGGC
>CAXUIQ010000421.1:2111-4082 GCA_964250815.1 uncultured Acetobacteraceae bacterium | reverse complement strand
CGCGACGACTGCGCCGCCCCCGTACAAGGCTCCGGGTGTCGCGCCGCCCAGCCGCAGCCGCAGCGCGTCGTCGGCGTCCCACCGTTCGGCGTCGAGCAGCACGGCGTCCGGCACCAGCACCGCGCCGGCGGCGAGCGCCGGATGGAGACCGCCCGCGAGGCCGAAGCTGACCAGGCCGGCGACTCCGGTCTCAGCCAAGCGTTGCGCCGCCGCCGCGGCGGCCGCCGCCCGGCCGCCGCCCGCTTCGACCGGCACCCCGAGGCGCCGGGCGATCCGCGCTTCCGCCTCCAGCCCGGTGACAATGCCAACCGGGGGCCGACCGGGCGTCCCGGCGCCGACGTTCAGAACCCGAAGCTGACCCGGCGGCTGTTGCCGTGCCGCAAATTGCGGAACCGTGCCAGCGCCAGCACCGGGAAGAACAGGCGGTAGCCGTGGTAGCGCAGGTAGAACACCCGCGGGAAACCCACGGCGGTGTAGGGCAGCTCGTCCCATTCCCCGTCCCCGCGCTGGGTCCGGGCGAGGTATTGGGCGGCGCGGTCCACGGCCGGGCCGGTCTCGCCGGCCGCCATCAGGCCCAGCATGGCCCATGCGGTCTGCGACGGCGTGCTGGCGCGGTACACGCCCGGCGCGCTGGCGGCGTAGCTTTCCTCGTCCTCGCCCCAGCCGTCGTCGTCGCGCTGCCGCTCCAGCAGCCATTCGCGGCCGCGCCGGACCGCCGGGTCGTCATGCGGCAGCCCGGCGGCGTTGAGCGCGCACAGCACGGACCAGGTGCCGTAGATGTAGTTGGTGCCCCAACGCCCGAACCAGCTCCCGTCCGGCTCCTGGTCGGCGCGGAGGTAGGCGATGGCGCGGGCCATCGCCGGCTCGCCCGCCGTGTGGCCAAGCTGCGCCAGGAACGACACGCAGCGCGCGGTCACGTCGGCGGTGGGCGGGTCCAGCAGCGCGCCGTGGTCGGCGAAGGGGATGTGGTTGAGGAAGTCGTGGTTGTTGTCCGCGTCGAACGCGCCCCAGCCGCCGTTGCGGCTCTGCATGCCGAGGATCCAGTCGCGGGCGCGGTTCACGTTGCCCGCATGGGCCGGGTCGCCGTTGCGGTGCAGCAGCATGCCGACCACGGCGGTGTCGTCCACGTCGGGGTAGTGCGGGTTCTCGTATTGGAACGCCCAGCCGCCCGGCGGCGCATGGGGCCGGGACAGCGCCCAGTCGCCGCGCAGCGCCGTCACCTGCCGCTCCGCGAGCCAGGCGCAGGCGGCGTCGAGGCCCGGGGTCGCGGCGCCGTCCGCCTCCGCGATGGCGTGGCCGGCCAGGCTGGTGTCCCAGACCGGCGACAGGCAGGGCTGGCAATACGCCTCGGCGTCCTTGACCACCAGCAGCTTCCGCACCGCGCGCCAGGCCGTGACGGCGTCCGGGTGGCCGGGGGAGTAGCCCAGCGTGTCGAACATCATCACGGTGTTCGCCATCGCCGGGTAGATGGCGCCGAGGCCGTCCTCGCCGTTCAGCCGCTCGGTCACGAAGGCCACCGCGTCCTCGATGGCGCGGGCGCGCACGGTCTTGGGAAACGCCGGCTCGATGCGGCGGACGATGCTGTCCACCGCCTTGAACACGCGGCCCCAGGCGGAGCGGTAAGGGCCGCGCACCCAGTGGCGCACCTGCCCGGGCGGCGTGCAGAACAGCTCCGGCACCTCGACCCGGCGCGGGTTGCGGGCGCGCGGGCGCAGCGCCATGAGCACCAGCAGCGGCACCAGCACGGTGCGGGACCAGTACGACACCTTGGACAGGTGGAAGAAGAACCACTGCGGCAGGTGCATGATCTCGACCGGCATGACCGGCACGGCCCGCCAGGGCACCTGGCCGAACAGCGCGAGCTGGATGCGGGTGAAGACGTTGGTGCGCTCCGCCCCGCCCGCCGCCAGGATGGCGACGCGGGCGCGGGCCATGTGCGGGGGGCGGGGGGGGGGGGCGGGGGGCGTGCGC
>CAXUIQ010000421.1:292-2101 GCA_964250815.1 uncultured Acetobacteraceae bacterium | reverse complement strand
CCGCAACCGGGCGAGGGGCGGGCGGTTTACCCGGGGGGGGCCCCCCCCCCGGCCCGCCGCCTGTTGGGCGCGGGGGGCGCGGGCCATGTGCGGCGCGCTCGGCGGGTCGCCGATGGCCTTCAGCGCGTAGTACGCCTTCACGCTGGCGGACAGGTCGAACGGGCCGTCGTGGAACAGCGGCCACCCGCCGTGCGCGCCTTGGATGCGCCGAAGGTACACCCCGATCTTATTTTGCAGCGGGCCGTCGATCCGGTCCAGGTAGTGCTCCAAAAGCACGTATTCGGCGGGAATCGTCGCGTCGGCTTCCAGCTCGAACACCCAATGCCCGTCGGGGCGCTGCCGTCCGGCGAGGGCTGAGGCGGCGCGGCTGATGGCCTGCTGGAGGGCGTCGTCGCCAAGCTGGTAGGCGTGGGGACGGGTCAGGGTGTCGCTTGGCATGGGTGGTCTGCTCGTGTCACGCGGCCAGGAGGGTGTTTGCTGCATTGCAACCTGATCTGATGGCACCTTCGATGGTGGCGGGCAAGCCGGTGGCGGTCCAGTCCCCGGCCAGCGCCAGGTTGGGCCAGCGCGTGCGGGCCGGGGGGCGCCGGCGGTCCTGCTCAGGGGTGGCCGCGAAGGTCGCGCGCTTTTCCTTCACCACCCGCCAGGGCGGCATGGCGTCCGGCAGGCGCAGGACGGCGCGGACATCCTGCCACACCTCGGACGCCAGCGCGTCCGCCGGGGCGTCCGCCCGGCGGTTGCCGGCGCTGATGGTGACGCTCACGACGCCGGGCTTCACGAACACCCACTCCGCCGTGCCGCCGACCAGCCCGGTGAACCCGGCCTCCCCCGGGTCGGCGTCGCAGCGGAAATGCACGTTCAGGATGGCCTCGAACCGGTCCGGCGCCACGAGGTCGGGCACCAGCGCGGCGGCGACGGAGGCAGGCGCCGCGAGAACCACCGCTTCGCCCTCCGCCAACGGCTGGTCGCCAACCGCGGCCGCCCGGCCATCAGCGAAGCCGAGGCTGGCGATGCGGCTGCCGAGCCGCAGGGCGGCGCCCCGGGCAGCGAGCCAGGACACGGCCGGGTCGATGAAGCTTTCGGACAGCCCATCGCGCGGGAAGGCCGGGACGCAGGCGGCGCCGCCCAGCGCCAGGCTCTCGTCCATCACCGCGCCCAGCAGCGCGGCGCTGGCCGTGCCGGGCGGGGTGTTCAGCGCCGCGATGGCGAGCGGCTCCAGCAGGCGGCGGTAAAGCTCGCCGGGCCGTGAAGCATCGGGCCGCAGAACGCCGGCCACTGTGGCGTCCGGGCCACGGCGGCGGAGCGTCGCGACCGGCAGGAACTCCCGCAGCCGCGCGCCGGGCACCCGGCGACCGCGGCTCAGCAGCCACCAGGGCAGCCGGCCCCGGCGGGGGCGGACGGTCCAGCGCTCCCCGGTGGCGACATCCATGAAGGGGAACACCGGCGCGCCCGGCCCGGCCATGGTGCCGCGTGCGCCGACCCGGTCCAGGAAGGCGTAGGCCGCGCGGTTGCCGGACAGCAGCAGGTGGTTGCCGTTGTCCAGCCGGCAGCCCAGCTCGCGGTCGAAGTAGGAGCGGCAGCGGCCCCCGGCGGCCGGCCCGGCCTCGTGCAGCGTGACGCGCACGCCGCGCTCCACCAGCGCCATCGCGGCGGACAGGCCGGCGAGGCCGGCCCCGACGACGTGTACGTGGGAAGGGGGGACGTGCGATGGGGGCGGAGTCATGCCGCGTATCTGAGGGCGATCAGCAGCTTCTGCCACTTGGGCACCCGCACGGGCTGCACCAGCCGCGTCCAGCCGCGGCGTTCCAG
>CAXUIQ010000421.1:0-282 GCA_964250815.1 uncultured Acetobacteraceae bacterium | reverse complement strand
AGGACGCGCCCAGGAGCCGCGCCGGGCGCATCGCGCGGGGCGCGCATCGGCGCATGGCGGCGTGGGCCTCGGCGAAGTGCCGGTGCGCCTCCGCCGCCACGCGGGCGCAGACGGCGGGCAGGCCCGGATGGCGCGGCGCAGTGGCCGGGTCCGCGGGCACGCCGGCGTCGTGCAGCCATTCCCGCGGCAGGTACAGCCGCCCGCGCGCCGCATCTTCCGCCACGTCGCGCAGGATGTTGGTCAGTTGCAGGGCGCGGCCCAGGTGCCAGGCCACTTGGTCGG
>CAXUIQ010000420.1:0-4082 GCA_964250815.1 uncultured Acetobacteraceae bacterium | reverse complement strand
AGGAAGGGCTGGGCCAGCAAATAGCGCGTGCCAGGCCCCACGGGCGGCAAGGCGAGCGCGCTGCGCGGCGGCATGAACCGCACGTCCGCGATGCCCATGCCTTCCAGCAGGCGGCGAAGCTGGTCCTCGACGACCTCCGCCAAAGCGCCCACGACCAGGAGGCCCTGCCCGGCCCCCGCCGCTTCCCGCGGCAGGATCGGCACGAGCGAGGCGAGGCAGGCGTCCTCCCCTTGGGTGAACGTCGTCTCGATCCCGCTGCCGCTGTAGTTCAGCACCCGGACTTGAGGCATGTGGGTCGCGGACAGCCGCTCGGCGGCGCGGGACAGGTCGAGCTTGATGACCTCGGATGGGCAGGAGCCGACCAGGAACAGCAAGCGGATTTCCGGGCGCCGGGCGAGCAGTTGGTCCACCACCCGGTCCAGCTCGTCGTTGGCGTCGGCCATGCCGGCCAGGTCGCGCTCGTCGATGATGGCGGTGGCGAAGCGCGGCTCGGCGAAGATCATGACGCCTGCCGCCGACTGGATCAGGTGGGCGCAGGTGCGGGAGCCGACCACCAGGAAGAAGGCGTCCTGGATCTTGCGATGGAGCCAGATGATCCCGGTGAGGCCGCAGAACACCTCGCGCTGGCCCCGCTCCCGCAAGACCCCCTCCTGTAGCACCGGCGCATCGCCGCAGCCGAGCGTGGCCGCACCGCTCACGAGGTCAGGCCCATGCCTGCGGCGTGCCAGCCGTCGTCCTGGCGCCGGGCGGAGCGCAGCTTGAAGACGAACTGCCCAGCGTTGATGACGTAGGCCGCGTAGGCCGCAAGCGCCAGCAGCATCAGCCCGTGGGCGTCCAGCGCGCCTGACAGCAGCGCCGCGAGGTAGGCGGTGTGCAGCGCCAGCACCAGCATGCTGAACACGTCCTCCCAGAAGAACGCCGGGGCGAACAGGTAGCGGCCGAACACCTCCCGCTCCCAGATGCAGCCGGTCACCATGATGGCGTAGAGGCAGAGCGTCTTGGCCACGACGGACGCGATGGCGGCGTGCTCGCCCAGTCCGGTGGAGAGGTAGCGGGACACCAGGCACAGGCTGACGAGGAACACGGCGAATTGCGCGGGAGCGAGCACGCCCTGAACAACCGTCCAGGGCGAGGCGTCGCGTCGCCGGCGCTCCTCCGGCGTGTAGAGCGTGCGCCGCGCCGGTTCGTGGAAGGTCCGGCTGACGCGCCGCCCGGCGGCGCCGCCCCAGGGGCTGCAATCCAGCGAGTCCACGATGCGTCCGATGAGGTGAGTAAACATCGCTTGACAATGCCTTCCCTGGAAGGTGCGCTAACCTGGTGCAGCCGGACGAGAACCCTGCTGCTTGGCTACCGCGACCGTGAGCGCCCCCTGGGGGCGCGAGCGTAGATTTCGACTGCTTCAGGCCACGCCGTAACCCTCTGCTTGCATCCCGTGTTGGCCCGGGATCGCGTGTTGCCAACGACGCTAAAGCCGGGCGCCGGGATGTGTCAAGCCGGCGTGACGTAAATCGAACTTGACACTCGATGTCAGGCCGCTTCAACTAGGGAGAGACGCAAGATGACGGGATTGATGGGACACCCGCTCGCCATTCAGGATTTCCGGACAGAGGCCGACGCGCTGAGCGCGGCGCACATGCAGTCCGTGCGGCTGCACCCGGCGCGGCAAGACGCGGCCCGGCACGGCGACGAGCGGCGCCGGTCCATCCTGACCCGGACGGTGGAGCTGGACGTCATCCCGCGCCTGCTGAT
This sequence comes from uncultured Acetobacteraceae bacterium, assembly GCA_964250815.1. Lineage (GTDB taxonomy): Bacteria > Pseudomonadota > Alphaproteobacteria > Acetobacterales > Acetobacteraceae > CAHJXG01. The sequence continues at coordinate 2,333 of CAXUIQ010000420.1, read as the reverse complement.
CGCGCACCCCCTGCCGGCGGCGCCGGCCGCGGCGGGCCTGCTGGTGACCGCCGTGCATGTCGCCGACCTCGTCGGCCTCGTGCTGTCGCGCGGCGAGCCGGAGGCGGTCGCGTTCGTCGCGGCCATGCACGAGGGGGGCGCCGCGGCCGACTCGCTCTATCTGGACCTGCTCGCCCCCGCGGCCCGGCGCTTGGGCGAGATGTGGGAAGACGACACCTGCGACTTCACCGACGTGACCATCGGCCTGTGGCGGCTGCAGAACGCGATGCGGGAGCTGAGTCCGTCTTTCCTGCGCAGCGCCAACGCCCGGACCAACGGCCCGCGGGTGCTCCTGGTGCCGCTGCCGGGCGAGGACCACACCTTCGGCTTGTCGATGGTCTATGAATTCTTCCGCCGGGCCGGCTGGAACGCCTGGTGCGGCCCCGTGGAGTCGAGCGCCGAGCTGCGCGGCATGGTGAAGCACGAGTGGGTCGAGGTGATCGGCTTCTCGCTCGCCTGCGACGAGAAGCTGGACGCCGTGCGGTCCGAGATCCGCTCGGTGCGGCGCGCCTCGATGAACCCGGGCCTGGCCGTTCTGGTGGGCGGCCCGGGCTTCACCGCGAACCCGGCGCTCGCGGGCGAGGTGGGCGCGGACGGTACGGCAACCGATGGCCGCCAGGCGGTGCTGCAAGCGCAGGCGCTGGTGGATTTGGCGGCAAAACGCCGATGACGGCCGATCCCTGCACGTAACGGATCCGCCGCCTCGGCACGACGGCCTGCATGCCGGAACCGGCATGACGACGATCTGCATGCCCCTGTCGGCATGCGGCAACAAGGCTAGGGCTTGGGGCGGGGAAACGAGGCGTGCACTGGGGGATCTCGGCACTCGTGAAAACTTTCGTATCACCGCGGACGTCGCTGGGGGACCTCGACGCCGATTCCGCCGCGACGCTTATTGCGGCGGCGTCCGACGTGACCCTGATCCTCGACGCGCACGGCGCGATCCGCGACATGGCGTTCCAAAGCATGGAACTGCTGCGGGAGCTGAACGAGAGCGACCGGTGGGTCGGCCGCCCCATGGCGGCGACGGTTGCGCCGGACAGCCGGCCCAAGGTCGAGGCCCTGCTGCGGGAAGCGGCGACGACGGCCGAGCCGAAGTGGCGCCACATCAACCACGTCACGCCCGAGGGCCGCTCCGTGCCCGTGCTGTATTGCGGCATACAAGTCGGGGGCATGCAGATCGGCGAGGACGGCCGCATCGTGGCGTTCGGCCGCGACCTGCGCATCATGTCCGCCTTGCAGCAGCGCCTGGTGAACGCGCAGCAGTCGATGGAGCGCGACTATTCCAAGCTGCGCGACGTGGAGATGCGCTACCGCCTGCTGTTCCAGTTGTCGTCGGAGGCGGTGCTGATCCTCGATCCCGTGAAGGGGCGCGTGCTGGAAGCGAACGCGGCGGCGCAGGGCCTGTTCGGCGCCGGGTCGGACGACGTGGTCGGCCGCGCGATGGCCGACATCTTCCACCCCGGCAGCCTGGCCGTGCTGCAAGGGCACCTCGCCGCGATCCGCGCCGGCGCCCGGCCCGAGGACACGCCCGCCCGGCTCAAGCGCGGCGACCAGCCGGTGTCCGTCAAAGTGTCGCTGTTCCGGCAGGACAACGCGGCGCTGTTCCTGATGCGGATTTCCCCCGTCCCTTCCGCGGCGCCGGCGCTGCCGGACGTGAAGACCAAGCTGCTCCGCGCGGTGGAAAGCGCGCCGGACGGCTTCGTGGTGACGGACCACCAGGGCGCGATCATCACCGCCAACGCCGCGTTCCTGGAGATGGCGCAACTGGTGGACGAGCACCAGGCGCGCGGCGAGTCGCTCGACCGCTGGGTGGGTGCCAGCGGCGTGGACCTCGACGTGCTGACGGCGAACCTGCGCGACCGCGGCTCCGTGCGGTTCTTCACCACGACCATGCGCGGCGAAGCCGGGTCGGTGGCGCAGGTCGAGATCTCGGCCGTGTCCATCCGCAACGGCGGGCATCCGTCGTTCGGCTACGCGATCCGCAACGTCGGGCCGCGGCTGCAGATGGAACCCCGCGCCGCCCGGCAGTTGCCGCGCTCGGTCGAGCAACTGACCGAGCTGATCGGGCGCGTTTCGCTCAAGGACCTGGTGCGGGAAGCCACCGAGGTGATCGAGCGGCTGTCGATCGAGGCGGCGCTGGAGCTGACCAACGACAACCGGGCCTCCGCCGCCGAGATGCTGGGCCTGAGCCGGCAAAGCCTGTACGTGAAGCTGCGCCGCTACGGCATCGGCGACCTCACCGCGGCGGAGCAGAACTGATGCCGGCCCTCGCCCTGCGGGCGCAGCCCGCC
>CAXUIQ010000419.1:0-4091 GCA_964250815.1 uncultured Acetobacteraceae bacterium | reverse complement strand
GCTTCGACCTGCCGCTGCCGGGCTTCCTGCACACGATGACGCCGCACCACTACCATGGCGCCGAACCCGGCGAGAGCGAGGAGGCTTTTGCCACCCGCTGCGCCGAGGCGCTGGACCAGCTCATCACCGCGGAAGGACCGGACACCGTGGCGGCGATGTTCGCCGAGCCGGTCATGGGCGCAGGCGGCGTGATCGTGCCGCCGCGCACCTATTTCGAAAAGATCCAAGCCGTGCTGCGCCGCCACGACGTGCTGCTGGTGGTGGACGAAGTCATCTGCGGCTTCGGCCGGACCGGCAACTACTGGGGCAGCCAGACTTTCGGGATCGAGCCTGACATCATCACCTGCGCCAAGGCGTTGTCGGCCGCATACCTGCCGATCTCCGCCGTCATGGTGAACGAGCGGGTGTTCCAGGGCCTGGCAAGCGAGAGCCATGAGATCGGCACCTTTGGCCACGGCTACACCTACTCGGGCCATCCGGTGCCGGCCGCCGTCGCCGTGGAGGCGCTGAAGATCTACGACGAAATCAACATCGTGGACCATGTGCGGACCGTGGGCGCGCACCTGCAATCGGAGCTGCGGCGGCGCTTCGCCGGGCACGAGCTGGTGGGCGAGGTCCGCGGCATCGGCATGATCGGCGCCATGGAGCTTGTCGCAGACCGGGACGCGCGGCGCGGCTTCGACCCGAAGCAGAAGGTCGTCGCCCGCCTGGCCAAGTTGTGCGAGCAGCACGGCGTGATCGCCCGCGGCCTGCCCGGCGACAGCCTGGCGTTCAGCCCGCCGCTGATCATGACGGTCGCCGAGATCGACGAGATGCTGGACCGGGTCGAGCCGGCGCTCGACGAGCTGGCCGTGCAGTTGCGGCGGGAGCGGCTGACCGTCGTCTAGCCGGTCAGCTCACCCGGCTCACGGTGTAGTCCGCGACATCGGCCAGCGCCCGGCGCATCGGGCTTTCGGGGAACACCGACAAAGCCTCCTTCGCCGTCGCGGCGAAGCGGGCGGCGTGGGCCAGCGTCGTGCGGATCGCGCCGCTCCGCTGCACCAGCAGCATGGCGCGGTCGAGGTCGGCGTCCGTTTGGCTGCTGGCCTCGATGGTGCGGACCCAGAACTCGCGCGCCTCGGCATCGCCGGCCTGGTAGGCGGCGAGCACCGGCAGGGTGATCTTGCCTTCCCGGAAGTCGTCGCCGACCGTCTTGCCCAGCGTCACCTGGTCGGCCGCGTAGTCCAGGGCGTCATCGACCAACTGGAACGCCATGCCGAGGCTCATGCCGTAGTCCGCCAGCGCCGCCTCCTCGGGCGCGGGCCGGTCGGCCACCACCGCGCCGACCTGGCAGGCGGCGGCGAACAGGGCGGCCGTCTTGCCGCGCACCACGTCCAGGTACCGCTGCTCCGACGTGGACAGGTCGTTCTGCGTCGCGAGCTGCAGCACCTCGCCCTCCGCGATGGTGGCGGCGGCGTGCGACAAGATGCCCAGGACCTTGAGCGACCCGTCCTCGACCATGAGCTGGAAGGCCCGGGCGAACAGGAAGTCGCCGACCAGGACCGAGGCCTTGTTGCCGAACACGGCATTGGCGCTGGACAGGCCGCGCCGCAGCAGGCTTTCGTCCACCACGTCGTCATGCAGCAAGGTTGCCGTGTGGATGAACTCGACGCACGCAGCCAGGTGGACGTGGCGCGGCCCGGCATAGCCGCACATCCGCGCCGCCGCGAGCGTCAGCAGGGGCCGCAGCCGCTTGCCGCCGGCGGCGACGATGTGGGCGGCGAGTTGCGGGATCAGTTCCACCGGGCTGTCCATGCGCGACACGATGGTGCGGTTGCAGGCGGCAAGGTCGGTGCCCACCAGCCTCGCCAGCGTTGTCAGGGCATCAGGGTCCGCCGGCACCCCGGCGCCACCGATCGGAGGCGCCGGCATTCGGTTCGCGACAACGCCCAAGCTGAACTCCTGATCTACCACGCAGGCCCCATGGCCAGCATATCGGCGGCCCAGAAAATGGATCAAGGCGAACAATTCGGTCCCTTGTCCCGCCGGGCGTTGTTGTCCAGCATCCCGGCCCGTCCGTCCAGGCGTGATCGCCGCACAGAACAAGGCGCCCATGCGAACCGTCCTGATCTCCAACGACCTGGTCCGGCTCAGCTTCCTCGCAGCGCTTCTGCGGGACGCCGGCATCGAGAGCGTGCTGCTCGACCACCACGCGAGCGCCGTGGAGGGCAGCATCGGCGCGATCCCCCGCCGCCTTGCCGTGCTGCCGGAGGACGAGCGCCAGGCACGGCGCGTGCTGAGCGAGGCCGGCGAGGCCCGGTGCTGACCACCAAAGTGCTGACCACCGAAGGCTGGCTGCTGGGCGGACGGGTCCGCTACGCGCAGCCGCTCGACGGCTACCGGACGGGGATCGAACCCGTGCTGCTGGCGGCAAGCGTCCCGGCCCGAGCGGGGGAGCAGGTGCTGGAAGCGGGGACGGGCGCCGGGGCCGGCCTGCTGTGCCTCGCGGCCCGGGTGCCGGGCGTCTTGGGCCTGGGCATCGAGGTGGACCCGGCCATGGCGGAGCTTGCCCGGCAGAACGCCGCGGCGAATGGCATGGATGGGATCTCGGTCGCCACTGCCGACATCGGCGCCTGGCGTGGCGACGGGACGTTCGACCACGTGTTCAGCAACCCGCCCTGGCACGGCCCGGCAGACACCCCGTCGCCCGTCGCCCGGCGCCGCCTCGCCACGCATGAGGGGGAGGCGCGGCTGGAGGGCTGGATCGCCGCGCTGCGGGCAGCCCTGCGGCCTGCAGGTTCGCTCACGGTGCTCGTGCCCGCACGCCATGCCGCGCGGGCGATGGCGGCGCTGCAAGCCGAAAGGTTCGGGCGGCTGACCCTGTTCCCGCTATGGCCGAAGCCGGGCCGCGACGCCAAGCTGGCGCTGGTCCGGGGATACGCGGCACAGCGCGGCCCCGGCCGCATCGCCCCGGGCCTGGTGCTGCATGACGCCGAAGGCCGGTTCAGCGGGCCGGCGCAGTCCCTGCTTCGGGACGGCGCGGCGCTGCCGATCTGACGCGCTCCGCCTTTTGGCGCCTACTTCTCGATCGTCGGATGCCGCAGGTGCCATAAACGCTCATGCGCGGCGACAAGGCCCTCGATGCTGCGGCGGCGGTTGCCGTCGGGGTGGGTCGGACGCCGGGTCAGCATGATCTCAAGGATGTTCAGGAGGTGCTCGGCGATTTCCAGGTCGGCCGTGTCGCACGCATGGTGAAACGCCACCAGGACCTTGTCCGACAGCCTGCGGGTGTGCCGCGGCAGGCCGGTCGGCGTAGTTTCGCGCACGATGTCCTTCGCACCGGCCAAATCGTCCACGTCGTCTTCGATGTCGTGTTCCACGTCACGCCTCGCATTGCCGGATTTTGAAACTACACGATAATGCGAGGGCGTGTCGATTGGTCAATTCGCGTTAATTCACTGATGAAAGCTTTATGGAACCGGCCAGTTGCGAGAGATCATGCCCGATCAGCCCGATCTGGGCGCAAACGCCGATGTGCAGACGGCTTTTGCCGAAGTAACGAGCCTTGATTGCTTGATGTTCGAGAGGAAACCAATGCGTTTAGACTGCGAGTTGGATCACACCCTGGGGTTGTTCCGACTCGAACACGTTGGTGGCGAACGCCTCTTCCCACGTTCCCAAAGTCGAGGCCCGGCTGTATTCCGTGGACCTGTTCTCAAAAAAGTTGGCATGCTCCACCGCGTTCAGCATGTCGTCGAGCCAGGGCAGCGGGTTGTCCTCGACATGGAACAGGGCGTTCAGCCCGAGCTGCACGAGACGCCGGTCGGCGATGTAGCGGATGTAGCGCTTCACGTCGTGGGCGTTCAGCCCCTCGATCGGTCCCTGCTCGAAGGCCAGGTCGATGAAGGCGTCCTCGTGCTCCACGATGGTCGCGCAGACCTCGTAGATCTCCTGCTTGAGCGCCGTGGTCCAGATCTCCGGGTTCTCCTGCACGAAGGTGCGGAACAGCCGGATGATGGACAGGCAATGCAGCGTCTCGTCGCGGACAGACCAGGAAACGATCTGGCCCATGCCCTTCATCTTGTTGTGCCGCGGGAAGTTCAGCAGGATCG
>CAXUIQ010000418.1:0-4111 GCA_964250815.1 uncultured Acetobacteraceae bacterium | reverse complement strand
GTGCGGGCCAGCGCCAAAGCGGAACGGTGTCCGATCCCGTCAGGCCGCCGGACCCTGCACCGGGATCTCCACGGCACCGGCCGGGTAGCCGGTGTACTGGCCCCGCAGGAACACGCCCTCGGCCGTTTGCGCAACGCCGATGTGGCCGGAAAAGCCCGGGCCAAAGGACGCGGCCGTGATGTCGGAGGTGAAGTGCACCTGGTCCACGGCGCTGCCGCCGTTGAACAGCGTCATGGTGTGGCTGAGGTCGTCGAAGCTGTAGGCGGTGGCGGCGACGTTCTCCAGCACCACGCTTTGCGCGCCGTAGGAGTAGGGCTGGCCTGGAACGCTCTCGTCGGCGCGGATGTCGATCTGGCCCGCGAACGTCATGGGGTTGTCGATCTGCAAGGTGCCCATGCGGATGTCGATCGTTTCCCCGGCGCCGACGCTGCCGCCCAGCTCAAGCGTGCCGACGGTCGCTGCCCCGAAATACTCCACGTCGCCGCTGGTCATGAGGATCGTGCCATTGCCGCCGAGCGGCGCGTCCACCACGACGCGCCCGCCCTCGATCGTGGAGTCGGCGGCGTTGAAGGAGGAGGCCCCGGCGCCGTTCACGGTCAGGGTGGACCCGTCCTTCACGTCGAACGCCGTGTCCAAGGCGGCGGACCCGTTCAGCGCAACCGTCAGGTTGTCCGGCGCGGTCAGGGCGCCGTGGCCATAAGGGTCCGGCGCGCGCACCATGTTGGCGTAGTTGCCGATGTCGAGGCTGCCGATGCTGCTGTGGCCGAAGACGTTGACGGTGCCGTATTCCGGCGGCGACTGGTCCGTGGCGTAAGGCTGCTGCGGAAGGTCCGCGGGCATGGTCAACGCGCTGACCGACGAGTTGTGCAGGTCGAGCACCGGCTGGGAGCCGGCGTCGAGGCCGCCCAGCACCACCGTCGCCGCGACATCCTGGTGCCGCGCGACGGCCTCGCCGCTGTCGATGACCGCGGTCGTCCCGGCGCCCGGCACGCCGCGCGGGTTCCAATGCCGGGCCGCGCCGAACCGGCCGTGCCCGCCGAACCAAGTGGATGTTGCCACACTGCTTCTCCTGCGTTTATTGGCGAGAGCCTGTCGTCTTCACCAACGGCTTGCAAATAGCACCGTTGCTGGTCAACTACAATCAACCTATTAAGACTAACTTTGTTAAGTTCTCGGCCTGGCGAAACTTGTAAGCGCGCATGTTGTCGGGAATGCGGCAGAAGACTTCCCGCGCTGCCACGGACCAGCCTCAATTCTGTGATGGGTCAAAACCCACGTCCGAAGTATGGCTCCAAGCATTCGGATCTCACGCCAGCGCGCATCCGGTGTGTGACCCAGGCCACCCAAGGGAATGGAATGCCCCCAACGGGAGCGTGGCTGCCCCGCGGTTGGGCGCGTCCGCCGGCGGGCCGGGCGGCATGCGGCGCCAGAGCCGCGTCACCGCGGCGCAGGCACGCGCGGACGCCCCTGCATGCCCGTTGGCTCCTGCAAGTGCGCCTCTTCCCAGGTCATCACCCGCTTGACCAGCGTGCGGAGCGCGAAGATCGCCGTGAACGCGGCGATCTGCTCCCAGCTATGGATTTCGATGGTCTTGAGCAGGGAAGCCGCCGTTTTCAGGCTCAGGCCCCACAGCGAACCCTGGATGACCAGCAGCCGGACCGCCGCCGGGTCCCGCGACCGTGCCAGCTCGGCCAGCCCGGCGACGCAGTAGCCGACGATCAGCAGGGCGCCGGCGAACTCGATCGGGGCGATCCCCGCATCCAAGGACGGCAAACCGGGAGGCAGAGAGCCGGGGGGCAGCACGTCAGTTGCGCGCCCAGCTCGGCGCCGGCGTGGCGTGGCGCGCTTCCGCCTTGTCGATCTCCGCTTGCAGGAAGTAGTTGAGCACCGTCCGCAGCACGACGATGGCGGCCAGTTGGCCGATCTCGTTCCAGGTCGGCGCCACGGCGGTGCGCAGGATGTCCGCGGCCAGCTCGAATTCCAGCGCCACCGCGAGCCAGCGGCCCAGCCGCAGCCGCACCGCCTCCTTGGCGTCCCCTGCTTCGCCGTTCGGGTGCGGCCCGGCGGCGTGGACGGCGTGGCCGCGGCCCGGCACGAACAGCAGCAGCGAGCGCCATGTCGCCTCGATGGCAGCCAGGCCGATCAGCACGGCCGCCGCGCCCTCCACGCCGGAGGCCAGCCAGATGGTCAGTTGCTTCAGTATGTCCATGTCCACATGCCGTTGATCGCCCGGCGCCGCCAGCGGCCGGGTCCGCTGCCTTACGGGCGGCCCGGCCTTTGGTTGCAAGCTGTCGGACCGGGGACGCAGTTCGGCGGTGGAACCGGCGCCATGGTGCGCCCGCCGCCGGCTGCTGCAAAGGTCGGCGGCGCCCCGTGCAGCTTGGCCGGGCTGTGCGGACCGCCGGACGCCAGGCCCGGTCAGCCGCGCGGCAAGCCGTCCGCTACGTCGGCCGCCCGCTCAGTACCCCCCCCAGTCCGTGACCGATCCCGGCAAGGTCAAGGTGAACCGCGCGCCGGCGTGCCCGTCCACGGCCAGCCGTGCCCGCAACTGGCCGGCCAGCACGTGGACCAGCCGGAGGCCGAGGCCGCCCGAGGGCCGCGGCCGGGCGTCGAAGCCGGGCGGCAGGCCGCAGCCGTTGTCGGAAACGCACAGGCTGTAGCTGCCGTCGCCTCCCGACGTGCCCGTCACCCGCACGGTGCCGGGCTGGCCCGGCCGGAAGGCGTGGCGCAGCGCGTTGGTGACGAGCTCCGTCACAAGGAGGCCGATCTGCTGCGCCGCCGCCGGGGACACGGCCAGCGGCTCCGCCTCCACCTGCACCTGCACCGAGCGCCGCTCGCCATCGGCGCCCATCGCCCGCGCAAGGGCGGCGCAAAGGTTGCCGAGGTAGCTGTCGAGGCCGAGTTCGGGGAGGATGCCGTAAGCGCCTGGGGCGGCGTGCAGCGTGGCGTGGACTTGCGCCACGGCCTCCACGCGCCCGCCCGCCAGGCGCAGGGCGTCGCGCACCGCGTCCGCCTGGGCGCGCCTGGCCTGCTGCTCCAGAAGCGCCACGACGGTCTGCAAGCTGTTCTTGATGCGGTGGTCGGCTTCGCGCGCTAGCACCTCGGCCGCCGCCATGCCGGGCCGTTGGGCGGCGACGCGGTCGAGCACCGCGTCCAGCGTGCCCGCCGTGCGCTCCAGGCGCTCGACCACATGGCACAACCGCTGTTCCATCTCGCCCGGCGTGGCCCGGGCAGCAGGGGCACGGCGGCCGCCATCGCAGGCCACGTCCCTTTTCAAGTTTCCGATGTCGAGGCGGCACCCGTCGAGGATGGCAGGGGCTACGCATGAAATCTTGTGCCGATCCTACATGGAATTCGTCGGCTACCCGAGCAGAAGCTTGAGCATGTAGCTGTCGTTCCAGGCAGCTTTTTTACGGAAATTATCCAGATGACAAACATAGCGCATGATGTAGGATCGGCAGGGCGCGACAGGCCGGCAGGCGTTTCCACCCTTCTTTCAAAGAGGGAGGTACTTGCTTCCGTAAGCAAAGTGATTGAGGAACAATGCGACGTTTCGCCATTGACGGCAAGGCTGGCGGCAGAGGTTGTTTTAGATGTCATAGAGGTCGCCTTGTGTGAGGCTTAAGCGCTGAGATGTTTTTCCAAGAAACGAATGAACAATGCTACAAACCAAGTGAAATCCGAAACTTTTTGCGCAATATCGTCAATCGTATCAGAAGTGTAGCGGTAGGTTGAGGCCGATATCGTTCCTGGAGGGGCAACGCCACATTCTATTTCGCTCACTCTCTAGTTTGCCGCCGATTGTTTGTGAATGAAATTCTTAAATTTGCTTCGTTGCAGCTTGAATTTTCCAGTGTTATAAAATGGAGAAATCAGAAAGAACCCGGAAAGACCACGATCAAATCTTGCAGCTGGCACAACCATGCTATGAACAACATTACTCCTAGTACTTGCAGTCTTTTGATGATGCTTTATTAATTCTTCAGAAAAGATAAGATGTCTTGATCTATTTTTGTAATGGATCAAGAAGACTTGTCCTGCATTCTTCAACGCCTCAAAGCGAGCGGTGGCACTGGCCAAGCTTCCATAAGACCCCGTTTTGAAAGGTTGG
>CAXUIQ010000417.1:0-4122 GCA_964250815.1 uncultured Acetobacteraceae bacterium | reverse complement strand
GCCTGATCCCGAAGCCGATGGCGCTGCCGCGTGCCGACGCGCCGCAGCGCGCCCGCGTGCTGGAGCCGGTTTAGCCGCGGTCAACGCCGGGAGGTGGTCAGGCGGGAGAAGCTAACCAGGCTGGCCGTCGCCGCGAAGCCCGCGCCCAAGGCCACCGCCAGCGCCGGGCCATGCAGGGCCGAGATGCCGAAGCAGAGCGCCACCAGTGCCGCGCCGACCGATTGCCCCACCAGGCGGGAGGTGGCGACAATGCCGCTGGCGCCGCCGCTGCGCTCCGGCGGCGCGCTCGACATGATCGCTTTCAGGTTCGGCGATTGGAAGAAGCCAAACCCGGCGCCGCACACCATCAGCCGCCACACGCAGCTCAGGTCGTCCGGGCGGGCCGGCAGCGTGGCCATCAGCAGCAGGCCCGTCGCCAGCGTCGCCATGCCAATGCCGCCCAGGATCGCCGGCGGGTAGCGGTCGGACAGCGGACCGGCAACCGGCGCCATGGCGGCCGTGACCACGGGCCAGGAGGTCAGCAGCACCCCGGTCTCCACTGCGCTGCGCCCCAGCACGGCCTGGAAGTAGAACGGCAGCGACACGAAGGCGAGGCCCTGCGCCGCGAAGGAGCATACCGAGGTCAGCGACGACAGCGCGAACATCGGCCGCCGGTACAGGTCCACCGGCAGCATCGGCGCGGCAAGCCGGAGCTGGCGCCGGATCAGGAGGATGCCGAACGCCGCAGCGCCCGCCAGCACCGCGGCGACCGCCGGGCCGGGCGCGCTGTGCGCCGCTTCCCCGATGCCGAAGATCAGCAGCCCGAAGGCGGCGGCGTTGAGCAGCGCGCTGCGCGCGTCGAAGCGGTGGGTGGCACGCGGCGTTTCCGGCAGGTAGCGCATCGACAGCACCAAGGCGGCCACGCCGACCGGGCCGTTGACCGCGAACAGCCATTGCCAAGACGCCACCGACAGCACCGCCGCGGCCATGGTGGGGCCGAGCGCCGTGGACACCCCCACCACCAGCGCGTTGAACCCGACCCCGCGGCCCAGCGACCGCGCCGGGTAGGTGTAGCGCACGAGCGCGGTGTTCACGCTCATGATGCCGCTGGCGCCCAGGCCTTGCAGCACCCGCGCCGCCGTCAGCGTCGGCAGCGACCAACTGGCGGCGCAGACCAGCGACGCCACGGTGAACACCGCAAGCCCCACGGTATAGACCCGGCGGTAGCCGTAGATCTCGCCCAGGGAGGCGAACGGCAACAGGGAGACCACCAAGGCAAGCTGGTAGGAGTTCACTACCCACACGGACGCTGCCGGGCTGGCCTGCAGGTCGGCTGCGATGGTGGGCAGGGCGGTGTTGGCGATGGAGGTGTCGAGCGTCGCCATGCCGACCGCCAGCACGAGGGCCGCCACCGCCCAACCCCGCCGGCCTGGCGGCAGGCCGTCCCGCGCGCTCGGCGACAGGTCTTCCTGTGCGCTCGGCGGCAGGCCGTCCTGCGATCCCGCATCGCGGTCTTTCGGAATTGCCCCGCTCACCGCCACGCCCGCCCCAAATCCACCACGTGGAATGCGAGCGCGCCCAGCAAGGCGAGCGACACCCAACCCCACCATGCGCCCCCGACGCCCGCCCGCATCGCCAAGAGCAGACACATGCCGGACAGCAGGGTCGGCAGCAGCCGCGCCGGGCGCACGCCGCGGCCGGTGGCGCGGTAGTGGACGGCCAGGCCCAAAGCCTCCAGCGCCATGCCGGCCAGGATCAGGTCGAGCACCCGCCCGCTCGCGAACAGTTCCGTCAAGGGCGCCGCCTAGCCCCGGGCCGAGGCGTCACTCATGCGCCACCGCCCGGTGCATCTTGCGCAGGCCCAGCGCCATCAGCCCGGCAACCACGGGGATGCTGAGGCCCATCGCAAGCTCAGGGTCGATATGCCCGCCTGCCGCCTTGAACGCCTTGGCGGCATAGCCGATAAGGCCGACGATGTAATAGGTCACGGCCGCGATCGAGAGGCCCTCCACCGTTGATTGCAGCCGCAGTTGCAGCCGCACCCGGCGGTTCATCGCTTCCAACACGGATTGGTTCTGCCGCTCCCGCGTCACGCTGACCCGGGTGGCGAGCAGTTGCGTTGCCCGCGCGACCCGGCGCGACAGGTCCTCCTGCCGGCCCGCCGCCGAGCGGCAGGTGTTCATCGCCGGGGCCAGCCGCCGCTCGGTGAACTCCTGCATGGTCTGCAAGCCCGGGAGCCGCACCTCGCGCAACTCCTGCACCCGGCGCTGCACCAGGCCGTCATAGGCGAAGGCGGCGCTGAAGCGGAACAGGTTGTCGGCCTGGCGGCTGTCGATCTCGGCAGCGAGGCGGGTCAGGCGTTCCAGCAGCACCGGCTCGTCCTGGTCGGGCGCGGTGACCATGGCGGCGGTGATCTCGGCCACTTCCCGCTCGCACCGGGCGATCTCGGGAGCCAGCGCCTGGGCGACCGGGAGGGCGAGCAGCGCCATGATGCGGTAGGTGTCGATCTCCATGAGGCGCTGCACCACGCGCCCGCCCTGCGCGGGCGTCAGGCTGCGGTCCTGCACCAGCACGCGGCTGAAGCCATCGGGCCGCACCCGGAAATCGGCAAAGGCCACCGCCGCGCCGCTGCTGACCGCCGAACCCACCAGCACGCCTGGGAACAGCCGCCGCGCCATCGCGAGGGCATGGGCCTCGTCGGCGTCCTGCGGCAGCAGCGCGACGTGCGTGGCGACCATGACCTGGCCGGGCAGGCTGGCTAGCCAGTCCGCGGGCACGGCGGCGATGGCCGGGTCGTCGAACGGCTCCGGGCCGGCGCCCGCGACGATGAACTTGTAGCGGACGAACTCGGTGTGCCGTTCCCACTTGAGGCGGAACGGGCCGAGGTCGGCGCTGTAATGGTTGGCGCGCGGCGGCGGCGGCACGGCGCCGAAGCGTTCCGCCAGGGCGCACACGGCGCTGTATCCGCCCTCCCGCGCGGCGGTGTCGGAGAACATGGCCAGGTAGGTGAGCCGGGTCGGCGCGACCAGGTTCTCGGGCGGGCGCGCATGCACCTCGTCGTTGAGCTGGATGCGCAACGGGTGGTCGGCGGGCAAGGTGGTGGTGGTCATGCGGGCACTCCCGCCACACTCCGGGCGAACTCAAGCATCAGCGCCGCCGTGTCCTCCGACCGCTCCTCGTGCGCGAGGTGGCCGAGGCCGGGCATGGCGGCCAACGAGGCCCCGGAAACGAGACCAAGGACCCGGTCCGCCTGCGCGGGCGGCACAGCCCGGTCGTTTGACCCCACGACCAGAAGCAGCGGCACCTTGAGCCGGGGAAGGTCGCGCATCAGCGGGTGCAGGTCCCACCGCGCCATCATGCCGAGCGCCGCGGCGGCATGGGCGGGGTTGCGGATCACCCGGCCATAAAGGGCCACGCCCTGCGCGTCGATGCGGGAGCCGGTGCCTTCCAGGATTTGCTGGACCGTGCCGTCATCCTTGGCCCGCCAGGCGAAAAGCTGCGGCAGCAATGGCAGCCCCACCAGCAGCCGCGCCAAAGGCGAGAAGATCTGGCCCGGCACCCCCTCCAGCGGTACGAACGCGCCGTTCAGGCTGACCAGCCCCTGCGGCGCGATCTGCCCATCGAGCGTCATCCGCGCCAGGACCGCCGCCCCGGCCGAATGCCCCGCCGCCAGCGCGGGCCTGACGTTGAGCGCCTGCACCAACCCATGCAGCGACTTCGCCATCCCCGGCAGCGACAGCCGCGCCGTGGCCGGGGCCTCGGTGAACCCATGGCCCGGCAGGTCGGGCGCGACCACGGTGAAATGCCGGGCCAGCAGCGGCGCCAGCGCCCGCCAGGAGTGCGTGGCGGCCCCGGTGCCGTGCGCCAGCAGCAGAACCGGCCCTGATCCCATCACCTGCACGTGCCACTGGAGCCCGGCGGCGCGGACGAAGCGGCTGGCCTCCCGGTTCGGCCAGTCCCGCCCGTCGCGCTGCCAGACGCGCCCATTGCCGTCGCGCGCCCAGCCGCGCCGGTCGCTCACGCGCGGACGGCCCGGGACAGCGCGGCCGCGTCGGCATAAGGCAGCGGCACGTAGCGCGCGTCCATCGCCGCCGCGAGCCGTTGGCTGGCCGGGTGCGGACGCGGCGAGGTATCGACCAGCAG
>CAXUIQ010000416.1:0-4124 GCA_964250815.1 uncultured Acetobacteraceae bacterium | reverse complement strand
TCCCGCCCGAGCGCGGGATCGCGTGCCGGCCGGCGGAGGTGGCAGCCCGCGAGAGCTTCGGCCATTGGGAGGGCGACCTGCTGATCTTTGCCCGGGACCGTGGCCCGGCGAACGTGACCACGCTGCTGGAGCGCCGCAGCCGCTTCCTGGTGCTGCTTGCCAACCTGGACCGCCGACCGGCAGGGGTCGCCGGGCGCATCGGCGCGGCGCTTGGCGGCTTGGACGCCGGCCTGCGCCGGACGGTGACGTTTGACCGCGGGCTTGAGTTCATGGGCTACCCTGCCCTGGACCGCAGCCTGGGCTGCACGAGCTACTTCTGCGACCCGCGCAGCCCTTGGCAGAAGGGCGCAGTCGAGAATGCCAACGGGCGGCTGCGGCGCTTTCTCCCCAGCGACGCGCCAGCGGAGCGGCTGTCCGCCGGCAGCCTGGACGCGCTGGCTGCTCGGCTGAACGCGACGCCGCGGCGCTGTCTGGGCTACCGCACGCCGGCGGAGGTGTTCAATGGTCGCCTCGGGACAGCACCCGCCGAAGCCGGCCCGATTGCGGCCGTGTCGCATTAGGGCTGGAAACAGCGAAACTGTCATGTCAGTGGAACCGCAGCACCAACACCACCCCGCACACGATCAGCACCAGCCCGGCAACGTCGGCACGACGCAGCGACTCGTTCAGATAATACCGGCTGAACAACAAGGTGAACACCATCTCCACCTGGCCCAGCGTCCGCACGAGGGCCACGGGCGCCAAGGCAAAGCTCGCGAACCAGCACGCGGACCCTCCGGCCGAGAGCGCACCCACCCAAGCCGAACTGCGCCAGGACGAGAACGCGGCACGCAGGCCTGTCGGCTCGCGCCAAGCCATGTAGCCGCCCTGCATGAACGTTTGCAGGACGTTGGTCACCACCAGCGAGAAGAGCGCGCCCAGCACGACGTCCGAGGCTGCAAGCGCGGCCGCCGCAGCCTTGATGCCGACGCCAGCCACGGCGAAGCCGGCGCCGGCGCCCAGGCCGCATAGCGCTGCGGGTTGCACCGTGGCACGCAGCAGCGTGCCCAAGTGCAGGCCTCGGCCGGCGAGCGACAAGGTCAGCACGCCACACACGCCGACGCCGATGCCAAGCCAGGCGACCGGCGCCAACGCCTCGCCCAGCAGCAGCCAGGAGAGCAGCGCAGCCTGCACCGCGTCGGTCTTCGCATAGGCGGTGCCGACGGCGAAGTTGCGATGGCCGAACGCCATGATGAGCAGCGACGTGCCGAGAACTTGGGCCAGTCCTGCCGTTGCGCAGGCCAGGACAAAGCCCGGATTGGGAAACGGCAGCACAGCTCCGCTTGCCGTCCAGTAGGACAGCAACAGCGCCAGCCCGACCGGAATGGCGTACAGGTAACGCACAAGCCCGGCCGTGCCGACCGAGAGCTGGCCGCGCAGGCGCTGCTGTAGGGCCGTGCGCCAGGTCTGGAACAGCGCTGCGGCCAGCGTGACCGGCACCCATGGCGGCATCAGCGTCCCATTCCTCCCATCGCGACATGCAACCTATCCTGCGTGCATCCTGCCCTCGGCGCTTTGACAAGCCGGGGACCCATGGACAACTTTGCCGCAGACCTGGCGTTGCGGTTGAACAAGGAGCTGGACCCTATGCGCTTCATTGCTGCAATACTCGCCGTCTGCCTGTTGCCCAGCGCTGCTTGGGCGCAGACGAAGAAACCTTCGGAGAAGATTTGGACTGCCGCGCCCGTGCCGGGCAACCTGCCTTCGAATGGGTCCCCCGCCAACCGGGCCGGCAACAGCACTGGCTCGGACGCTTCGTCCCCGTTCAGTTCCATTCCCTTGGGCGCACAGTTGGACAGCAGGCCAAACGACATTACGCGCGACGGAGGCGGACCCGGCGGCGACTCTTCGACGCCCGACCTTTCCCGTTGAGACGCACCGCTTGCAGGCCGTCAGGCGCCCCTGAACACGGGAGGGCGCTTCGCGAGGAACGCTGCCCTGCCTTCGGCATGATCGGCCGTCAGGAACAACGCCGATTGCGTGTCCCGTTCCCAGTCCAGCGCCGCATCCAGTCCGGCAGCGAGATGCTGCCGGGTCATAGCGACCGGCAACGGCGCGGCGGCGTGGAACAGCGCGGCGCGGGCCAGGGCGGCTTGCAGCGCCGTGCCGGACGGGACGACGTGGTCCGCCATGCCGATCGATATGGCCCGCCCGGCATCGGTCGGCTCGCCGTAAAGCAGGATCTGCCGCGCCCGGCCCTGGCCGATCCGGGCCGGCAGGGTGTGCAGCAGGCCCAAGTCGGCGACCAAGCCGATTTTGCCGAACCCGGCGGCAAAGCGCGCGTCCTCGGCTGCCACCACCGTGTCGCAGCACATCGCGACGGACAGCCCGGCACCGACGCACCAGCCTTCCACCGCGGCGATGACCGGCTTGCTGCCCTTGATCAGCAGCCGGACCAGCCGGTGCGTCAAGCGGAACCGTTCCCGTCCGGCGGCAAGGTCAGCCACGTCCATGCCGCTGATGTCGCCTCCGGCGCAGAACGTGCCTCCGGCGCCCGTGATGACGACTGCGCGCAGCGTCCGATCGGCCTCGATGGCTTCCAGCGCGTCCACAAGACGCTGGCGCATCGGCATCGCCAGCGCGTTGCGCCGCTCCGGATAGTCGAGCGTCAGCACAGCGGTAGCGCCGTCGCGGGTTTCGGTCAGCATGGGTGCATGTCGGTCAAGTGGCGTCCTCGAGTTCGATCACTGCATCGGCGGCATAGGCCCCCTCCCCGTCCGGCATTGCGAACACCGGGTTGAGGTCGATGGAGCGGAGCCGCGGCCCGGCCTGGTACGCGAACACCGACAAGCGGGACAGCATCGCCGCGAGGGCCGCGATGTCGGCCGGCGGCCGGCCGCGTGCGCCCATCAGGACCGGAGCGGCCCGAAGCGAGCGGATCATGCGCTCCGCCACATCGGAGCCGAACGGGCAGCGGCGCAGGGCCACGTCGCGCAGCACCTCGACGAAGACTCCGCCCAGACCGACCATGGCGACGGGACCGAACACCGGGTCGCATTGGACGCCCAGGATGCACTCGCCGCCGCCGCAAAGTTGCTTCGCAACCAGAACGCCCTCGATCCGGGCCGCCGGCACGGCGGCCGTGGCCCGGTCGAGCAGGGTAGCGAAGCCGGCCCGCACGGCTTCCGCGCCATGCACGCCCAGGATCACGCCGCCGATCTCAGATTTGTGGATGATGTCAGGCGAAAGCACCTTGAGCACGACGGGATAGCCGAAGCGATCGGCGACCGCGGCTGCTGCGTCCGCCGTGGCGCAGGCGGCCTCGGGCGCAGCGGGAATGCCGGCCTGTGCGAGGATGCGCTTGGCGGCGGCCTCGGACGGGTTGGTCGGCGGCAAGTCCACGATGGGGACCGATGGCGGCGGCAGGCCAGGCATGCTGGCGAACGCCTCCCCGAGCCGGCCCATGGCGTGGATGGCGACGGTCGCGCGGGTCGGGTCCTCGAACACGGTGAAGCCGTCCGCCTCGTATTCGCGGATGCGCTCCGGCGGCGCCACGACCGACAGCACGAACAGACGGTCCGGGTGCCGGTCCTTAGAGGCGTTCATCTGCGTACGCAGCTTCGGCGCGATGCTGTCGGCCCCGCCGACCTGGGTGAAGAAGCCGAGCACCGAGGCGTAGCCGCCGTCCTCGATCATCGAGTCGGTGAACCGGCCGATCAGGCTCATGTCGTTGAAGGCCTGCGCGGTGCAGTCCACCGGGTTGCGCGGGGCGGCGAAGGGCACCATGGCCTTGAGCCGCGCCTGCGCGTCTGCCGGCATCTCGGGCATCGGCAGGCCCAGCGCCGCGGCAGCGTCCGAGATCAGCACGCCGGCGCCGCCGCTGATGGTGATGACGCCCAGCGTGTTGCGGGCCGGGTAGATGCGCCGGGTCGCGGTCATCGCGATGTCCAGCATCTCCTCCGTCGTGCGGGCGCGGACGACGCCAAACTCCGCCAGCACCGCGTCGGTCACGGCGTCGTTGCCGGCGATGGACGCGGTATGGGACTGCACGGCGTGCGCGCCCAGCGTGCTGGTGCCGACCTTCATCATCACGACCGGCTTGCGGGCGGCCCGGGCGGCGGCGAGGGCGGCGAGGAAGCTGTCGG
>CAXUIQ010000415.1:1489-4132 GCA_964250815.1 uncultured Acetobacteraceae bacterium | reverse complement strand
GCCCTGCTGGCGGGCCGTCCCGCCCGTTCCGCCCCTCATTCCGCTGGATGCCGCCGCCCTGGCTGCGATGGAGCGGCACCTGGCCGCCGCCGACATGACCCGGTTCGCCCGGCGCGAACCCGTCCATCGGCTGGACGGCAGCCAGGTACGCCTGGCCTGGGAACGACGCTATCTGTCCATTCCGGAACTGGCCGACACCCTGGCGCCCGGCCGCAGCATGGAGGCCGACGCCTGGCTGTTCCGCAGGCTGACCCGGGTCCTCGACAGCCGGATGCTGGCCCTGCTTTCCGCGCCGTTCGAGCTGCGCAGCGCCGGCCCGTTCAGCATTGACCTGAACGTGGGCAGCATCCTCGGCCCCGAGTTCCTGCGCTTCGACTCCGTGCTGCCGAGCGGGCTGCGCGGGCATGTCGTGCTGGGACTCCAGCCGGCCGACGTGCTGGCCGATCCGTCCGCATTCGCCTTTGCCCGGGGCTTTGCTCAGGCCCGCGGCTACCGTTTGCTGCTGCGCGGCGTTTCGGCGGCGTCGCTGCCGCTGCTATGCCTGCCGCCGATGGAGCTGGACTACGTGCAGCTCCGCTGGTCGCCGGAGCTGATGCGGGCCGCGCCGGCCGCCCTGCGGGCCGGGCACGCCGAATGGGTGCTAAGCCGGGCCGGCGACGCCGACGCCTTGCAATGGGGGCGGGACCATGGGTTCGCACTGTTCCAAGGCGGCACCCTTGCGGCGACCGCGTAACGGTGGCCCTTGGCGAACCGCTCCGAGACGCCTAATCCCCGCCCATGCACGCCATCCAAGTCCAGGGCCTGACCAAGCGCTACGAGAACGTGACCGCCGTGGACGGCATCGCGTTCAGCGTGGCGCCCGGCCGCACGCTGGGTCTCCTGGGCGGCAACGGCGCGGGCAAGACCACGACCATCGCCATGCTGCTGGGCTTGCTGATCCCGACCGCCGGCAGCATCCGCATCCTGGGGCACGACATGGCGCGCGACCGGTTCGCGGCGCTGGCCCGGATGAACTTCTCCTCGCCCTACATCGCGCTGCCGTCGCGGCTGAGCGTTTCGGAGAACCTGCGGGTCTATGGCCACCTTTACGGCGTGCGCCGCCTTGAGGCGCGCATCCGCGAGTTGGCAGCGCAGCTCGACCTGGCCGGCCTGCTCGACCGTCCGGCCGGCAAGCTGTCGGCGGGGCAGAAGACGCGGGTGGCGCTCGCGAAGTCGCTGATCAACCGGCCGGACGTGCTGTTGCTGGACGAGCCGACGGCGAGCCTCGATCCCGACACCGGGGACATGGTGCGGAGCTGGCTTGAACGCTACCGGCAGGAGAGCGGCTGCACCATCCTGCTCGCATCGCACAACATGGCGGAGGTCGAGCGGCTGTGCGACCACGTGCTGATGCTGAAGCAAGGCCGCATCGTCGATAGCGGCTCCCCTCCGGAGCTGCTGGACCGCTACGGGCGCGAGGACCTGGAACAGGTGTTCCTCGATATTGCGCGCCGCGGCACGGTGGCGGCGTGAAAGCGGGGGCGGCGTGAAAGCGGGGGCGGCATGAGCGCGGGCGTTGCATCGCGCGGCTCGCTGCGGCGCGTTTGGGGGCTGGTCTATCGGCATTTGGCGCTGTACCGCCGGTCCTGGCCGCGGCTGCTGGAACTGATGTACTGGCCGGTCCTGCAGATGTGCATCTGGGGCTTCACGACGAGCTACCTGATCGGCCGGACGGGCGGCGTGGCCGCCGTGGCAGGCGGGGCGCTGCTGGGCGGCGTGCTGCTGTGGGAAGTGGCGCTGCGCAGCCAGATGGGCGTCGCGATCAGCTTCCTGGAGGAACTCTGGTCCCGCAACCTGGGCCACGTCTTCGTCAGCCCGATCCGGCCGTGGGAGATGGTTTCGGCGCTGATCGGCATCTCCGTGCTGCGCATGCTGACCGGCGTGCTGCCGGCAATCCTGATCGCATTCCTGCTTTACGCCTTCAACCTGTTTGCCATGGGTCCGGTCGTGGTGCTGTTCTTCGCCAACCTGATGGTCATGGGCTGGTGGGTGGCGCTCGGCGTGGTGAGCCTGATCCTCCGCCATGGCGCCGGGGCGGAGGCGCTGGCCTGGTCGGTGCTGTTCGGCCTGACACCGTTCTCGGCGGTGTTCTACCCGGTGTCCGTCTTGCCGGCCGCGGTGCAGCCGGTCGCCTTTGCGCTGCCGTCCTCGCACGTGTTCGAGGGCATGCGGGCGGCTCTCGGCGGCGTGGTGCGGTGGGACCACCTCGCTTGGGCGGCGGTCCTCAACGTCGTCTGGATGGCTGCCGGGATCTGGCTGTTCGCTGCCCAGTTCCGCCAGGCCCGGCTGCGCGGCGCACTTTTGAACATAGGCGAATGATGCCCACCCACTTCTGGCTGATCCGCCACGCGGTCGTGGCGGAGAACGAGCGCGCCACCTTGTATGGGGTGCGGGATGTCCAGCTTTGCCCCGACAGCCTGGTGGCGCAGGCGCCGATGTACCAGGCGCTGGCGGCCCGCCTGCCCCGGCCTGCGGCGTGGGTCTGCACGCCGCTGTCCCGCACGCGCCGCACGGCGGAGGCGATCTTCAAGGCCGGCTACCCGGCACAGGACCTCGCGGTCGAGCCGGACCTGATCGAGCAGGACCTCGGCGACTACCAGGGCC
>CAXUIQ010000415.1:279-1479 GCA_964250815.1 uncultured Acetobacteraceae bacterium | reverse complement strand
CTTTCCGCGCCTGCCCACCCGGTCTGGCCGCTGGCCGCCGACGAGCAGCCGCCCCGTGGGGAAAGCTTCGCTGAGGTGCTGGTTCGCGTTGGCGGAACCATGGACCGCTTGGCGGAGCAGCTTGACGGACAGGATGCCGTCATCGTGAGCCATGGCGGCGCCATCCGGGCCGCCGTCGCCCACGCGATGGAGATCGACGCCCGCCGCGCCCTGCACCTGTCCATCTACAACCTGTCCCTGACCCGGCTGGAGCGCCTGCCGGAAGGGTGGCGTGTGGCGTCCGTCAACGAGTCGCCCGGCTTCGAGAACCAGAGCGGCTGAAGTGACACCTCAACAATGCTTGGTAACGCTATAATCCGGCGCTAGGATCGGGCATCTCAAGAAGGAAGACGCCCGATGCGCCGTATCGTTCTGCTGGCCGTCCTGACCCTCGCGCCGCTGGCGGCGCATGCCCAGTCCGAGCAGCAGCAGTTGGTGGACCGCGCCACGCTTGCGGCGCAGGACATGCTGAACGACCGCGATGGCCGGGACGCGCAGTATGTGTTGAAGCGCGCCCGCGCCGTGATGATCTGTCCGCAGGTATTCAAGGCGGGTTTCCTGTTCGGCGGCCAGGGCGGGAGCTGCGTGCTGGTGGCGCGGGACGCCGCCGGGTCATGGTCGGCGCCGGCGTTCTACGGCCTCGGCGGCGGCAGCATCGGTTTCCAGGCGGGCATCCAGGATGCCGAAGTCATGCTGATGATCATGTCCGACAAGGGGCTGAGCGCGATCATGGACAGCCAGTTCAAGCTGGGCGCCGACGCCAGCGCGACCTTCGTGGACCTGGGCGGCGGCATCGAGGGCGCGACCACAGCAGCACTCCGCGCCGACATCGTGGGCTTCACCCGGGCGCGCGGGCTTTACGCCGGCGTTTCGCTGAGCGGCAGCCTGCTGGGAGCCAAGTCCGATTGGAACGCGGCCTACTACGGCCGGCCCGTGGCGGCGCAGCAGATCGTGCTCGGCATGGAGGCGACCAACCCGGCCGCCGACCCGCTGCGGCAAGTACTGACCCAGTACGGGCAACAGGCCGAGGCACCGCCGGCGCCCGTCTTGCCCCCGCCCGTGCAACTGCAGCCGCTGCCCAGGTCTGCGCCGATCCAGCAGCAGCCGCTTGGCGCCCCGCGGCGGTAGCCCGTTCCGTTCCCCCTGGTCCTGGCTAAGCTG
>CAXUIQ010000415.1:0-269 GCA_964250815.1 uncultured Acetobacteraceae bacterium | reverse complement strand
GCATGACGCGGGCGGAATGGGAGTCGCTCTGCGACGGCTGCGGCCGATGCTGCCTGCACAAGCTGCGCGACGACGAGACGCAGGAGCTGTCGTTCACCAACGTGTCCTGCCGCCTGCTGGACGGCGCGACCTGCCGCTGCAGCCACTACGAGGCCCGGCAGGCCAAGGTCCCCGACTGCGGCGCCCTGACCCCCGACAGCCTGGACGACATCGACTGGCTGCCGCCCACATGCGCCTACCGCCGCCTGGCCGAGGGCAAGAGCCTCGCG
>CAXUIQ010000414.1:0-4151 GCA_964250815.1 uncultured Acetobacteraceae bacterium | reverse complement strand
GTGGTGATCGACGGCGACGCGCACATGCGCAAGCGGCCGATCGCGCCGCTGGTCGCGGCCCTGCGCCGCCTGGGCGTGGATGCGGCGGCCGGAACCGGGTGCCCCCCCGTCGTGGTGCGCGGGCGCGGCGGGTTCGCGGGCGGCCGGGTGGAGATCGACGGCGGGCTGTCCAGCCAATACGTTTCGGCGCTGCTGATGGTCGGCGCCTGCGGGCAGGGGCCGGTCGAGGTGGCGCTGACCGGGCCTGACATCGGGGCGCGGGGCTACGTCGATCTGACCCTCGCCGCCATGGCGGCCTTCGGTGCGGAAGCCGAGCCGGTCGGCGCGGCGGGCTGGCGGGTCGCGCCGACCGGCTACCGCGCAGCGGATTTCGCGGTGGAGCCGGACGCATCGGCCGCGACCTACCTATGGGCGGCGGAGGCGTTGACCGGCGGCGCCATCGACCTCGGCTTCGCGCCGGAGGCTTCGAGCCAGCCCGACGCCCGGGCGCGCGGCCTCATCGGCCTGTTCCCGCACTTGCCGCCCGTGATCGACGGCTCGCAGATGCAGGACGCCGTGCCGACGCTCGCCGTGCTCGCCGCCTTCAACGAAACGCCGGTCCGCTTCGTCGGCGTCGCCAATCTGCGGGTCAAGGAATGCGACCGGCTGGCGGCGCTCGCCGCCGAGCTGTCGCGCATCGCCCCGGGCCTCGGGCGCGAGGACGGGGACGACCTGGTGGTGGCCAGCGACCCGGCGCTGTCCGGCGCGACGCGCCCGACCCGCATCGAAACCTATTCCGACCACCGGATCGCCATGAGCTTCGCGCTTGCCGGGCTGCGGACCCATGGCATCACGATCATGGACCCGGGCTGCGTCGGCAAGACCTATCCCGGCTATTGGGCCGACCTCGCCTCGCTCGGAGTCGGCTTGATCGAGGGTGCGTGACGGAGCTTCACGGACGCCGTTAACGAAGTGATGCGTCAGTATTAACAAAGTTTAGCGACAATCCCTGTAATGCAGTGCGAGTTAGTGCCTCGTCATCCGTGTTCAGCCCTCATTCCGTGCGGCTGGTGTTCACCAAGGGGCTTCAGCCATGGCTCTCCTTTCCAACAACTCCACCCCGCTCAACCGCCTGCTTGCGTCGCTGCCGGCCCATGAATACGATCAGTTCAAGGCCTGCCTGGTCCGCGTGTCCCTCGTCCGCGACCAGGTGCTGGTGGAGCACGGCCAGCCGGTCGAGCACGCCTACTTCATCGAGCATGGCGTCGTCTCGGTCGTGTCGGACGCAACAGACGGGGAAGGCGGCATCCAGGTCGCCATGATCGGCCGGGAGGGCATGGTGGGCGACATGCCCTTGATGAACGTGCGGAACGCCGCCTGCGCCAACGTCGTGGTCCATATGCCCGGCTCCGCCCTGCGCATGTCCAGCGGCGACCTGCGCCGCGCCATCGAGCGCAGCCCGGCGCTGCAGCTCGCCTGTGCCCGCTTCGCGCAATCGCTGCTGGTCCAGGTCATGCAGACGGCCGTGTGCAACGCCCGGCGCAGCCTCACGGAGCGTTGCGCCCGCTGGCTGGTGATGACGCACGAGCGGGTCGAAGGGAACGAGGTGCAGGTTACGCACGAGGCGCTTTCGGCGATGCTCGGCATGCACCGGCCCGGCGTCACCGTGGCGGCGGCGGCTTTGCAGCAGGCCGGGCTGATCCGGACCGGGCGGGGCCGCTTCACCGTGCTGGACCGCGCCGGGCTGCAGGACGTGGCCCAGGGGGCGCGGCCCGCGCTGCGCGTCACGCCGTCGCGCGTCCGCCCGGGCGGGCTGCGCCATGGCCTGCGCCCGCCGGCCGCAGGCGCCGCCCTTTGACAGGGTTGGCCGTGCTGTCCCTGTTGTGAAGCGCCTGGCCATGCCAACGTCGGTCCGTCCTGACAGGAACCGCTCGTGACGATGTTCCAAGCCTTGCAGCCGCAGCCGCCCGATGGTTTGCTCGCCCTGATCGGCCTGTTCCGCGATGATCCGCGCAACAGCAAGATCGACCTCGGCGTCGGAACCTACCGCAACGCCGCCGGGGTCACGCCCGTCATGGAAGCGGTCAAGGCGGCGGAGCGCATCCTGCTGGATGGGCAGCAGACGAAGGGATACCTCGGGCCGGAAGGCGACCGGCGCTTCGTCGAGCTGCTGACGCCGGTCGTGTTCGGCGCTGCGGACGCCCACACAGGGCGCCTGGTGGGCGTGCAGACCCCCGGCGGCAGCGGTGCGCTGCGGCTGGGCGGCGAGCTGGTCGCCGCCGCGCGGCCCGGCGCCCGGGTGTGGCTCGGCACGCCGACCTGGCCCAACCACCGCCCGGTGCTGGAAGCGGCCGGGCTGACGGTCGCCGAATACCGCTACTTCGATCCCGCTAACCAGTCGCTGCGCTTCGACGACATGCTCGCGGCGCTGTCCGCGGCGGAGCCGGGCGACGTCGTCCTGCTGCACGGCTGCTGCCACAACCCGGCCGGCGCCGAGCCTGGCCCGGCGCAATGGGACGCGGTGGCCCGGCTCGTGGCCGAACGCGGCCTCATGCCGTTCATCGACCTCGCCTACCAGGGCTTGGGCGGCGGCCTCGAAGCCGACGCCTACGGCACGCGCCGCGTGCTCGCCGCCGTGGACGAGGCGTTGGTCGCCTATTCCTGCGACAAGAACTTCGGCCTTTACCGCGAGCGGACCGGGGCGCTGTTCGCGCTGGCCCGCGACGCGGACGCTGCCGCCGTGGTGTTCGGCAACCTGCTGACGCTGGCCCGGGTGAACTGGTCGATGCCGCCGGACCATGGGGCGGCTGCGGTGCGGATCGTGCTGGACAGCCCCGAGCTGTCGCGGCTTTGGCGCACGGAGCTTGACGGGATGGCGGAGCGCATCAATGCGGTGCGGGGCGCCCTGGCCGCTGCCGACCCGCGGCTCGCCTTCCTGTCGCGCCAGCGCGGCATGTTCTCGCTATTGCCGATTACGCCGGAGGCCGTGGCTGCCCTGCGCCGCGACCACGGCATCTACATGGCCGGCAGCGGACGCATCAACCTCGCGGGCTTGCAGGTGTCCGAAGCCGGCACCTTCGTCGATGCCTTGAGGGCCGTGGACGGCTTGCCGGGGGAACCCTGAGCGCCGCCGGTCCCTTGCGAGCTGCCAGTTCCGTGCCGGCAACGATGGGACGGCCGGCCGATGCCCTCCCGCGTCCTGCCCCCAACCCCATCTCAATGACTTGACCCAGAGGAGTGCTGGCCTTGAACGAGATCCTGCCCAACAGCCTGCGCAGCGGCCCCGATAGCCGCGGCCGGTTCGGCACCTTCGGCGGACGCTTCGTCGCCGAAACGCTGATGCCGAACGTGCTGGAGGTCCAGCAGGCCTACGACGACGCCAAGGACGACCCGGCGTTCGAGGCCGAGTGGCGCCGCCTGCTCAAGGACTACGTCGGCCGCCCCAGCCCGCTCTGGTTCGCCGAGCGGCTGACCCAGCACCTCGGCGGCGCCAAGATCTACTTCAAGCGCGAGGAGCTGAACCACACCGGCGCGCACAAGATCAACGCCGTGCTCGGCCAGATCCTGCTGGCCCGGCGCATGGGCAAGACGCGCATCATCGCCGAAACCGGCGCCGGGCAGCACGGCGTCGCCACCGCCACCGCCTGCGCGCTGTTCAACCTGCCCTGCCTCGTGTTCATGGGCGCCACCGACGTGGAGCGGCAGCAGCCCAACGTGTTCCGCATGAAGCTGCTGGGCGCCGAGGTGAACGCCGTGACTTCCGGTGCCGCCACGCTCAAGGACGCGATGAACGAGGCGCTCCGCTACTGGGTCGCCAACGTCGAGGACACCTACTACTGCATCGGCACCGTGGCCGGGCCGCACCCCTACCCCACCATGGTGCGCGACTTCCAGTCGGTGATCGGCGACGAGACGCGGGAGCAGATGCTGGCGGCGGAAGGCAAGCTGCCGGACGCCATCGTGTGCGCGGTGGGCGGCGGGTCGTCGGCCATGGGCATCTTCCACCCGTTCCTGGACGATGCCGAGGTGAAGCTGTATGGCGTCGAGGCCGCCGGCCGCGGCCTGGACAGCGGCGCGCACGCGGCGGCGATCAACGGCGGCAGCCCCGGCGTCCTGCACGGCAACAAGACCTACCTGCTGCAGGACCGCGACGGCCAGATCACCGAGGCGCA
>CAXUIQ010000413.1:0-4169 GCA_964250815.1 uncultured Acetobacteraceae bacterium | reverse complement strand
ATCGCCGCCGCGCTGGGCGGGCTGGGGGCGCGCGTGACCCTGGTGAGCGGCCCGGTCGGCATCCCGGACCCGCCTGGGGTCGCGGTGCGCCGGGTCGAAACGGCGGAGCAGATGCTGGCGGCCTGCACCGCGGCGTTGCCGGCCGATGTCGCGGTGTGCGCGGCGGCGGTCGCCGATTGGCGCGTGGCGACAGCATCCGGCAGCAAGCTCAAGAAGGCGCCGGGCGCCGCGCCGCCGGCCTTGGCGCTGGTGCCCAATCCGGACATCCTGGCGACGCTGGCCGCCGCCGGCCCGGCGCGTCCGCGCCTCGTGGTCGGCTTTGCCGCGGAAACCAACGACGTGCTGGAGCACGCGGAGGCCAAGCGCGCCCGCAAGGGCTGCGACTGGATCGTGGCGAACGACGTGCGTCCGGAGACCGGGATCATGGGCGGCGAGCTGAACGAGGTCCACCTGGTCACTGCCGCGGGCGTCGAAGCCTGGCCCCGCCTGCCCAAGCCCGAAGTCGCCGCGCGCCTCGCCCAGCGCATCGCGGAGGCGATGGGCGCCGCGGATGCGACGGACATCGCGGAGGCGCTGGCATGACCACGCCCGTGGTGCGCTTCCGTCGGCTGGACGGCAACGCCGACCTGCCCATCCCCGCCTACGCGACGGCGGGCGCAGCCGGGTTCGACCTGCGCGCCGCGGTGCCGGGCAACGCGCCGTTCCGCTTGCGGCCCGGCTGCCGCGAACTGGTGCCGACCGGCTTTGCCTGCGCCGTGCCGCATGGCTACGAGATGCAGGTCCGGCCGCGGTCGGGCCTCGCTTTGAAGCACGGCGTCACGGTCGCCAACAGCCCCGGCACGGTGGACAGCGACTACCGCGGCCCGTTGATGGTGTGCCTGATCAACCTCGGTCGGGAGCCATTCACCATTCACCGAGGCGACCGGATCGCCCAGGCGGTGGTCGCCCCGGCGCCGCAGCTTGCGCTGGTCGAGGTGGACGACCTCGACGCCACGCTTCGGGGCGGGGGCGGCTTCGGCTCGACCGGAGTCGAGTGATCAGGTGTCGAAGCTGCCGGGCGACCGCTGGCCGATCATCGACAGCAGCTCGCGCCGGGTTGTGGGGTCGTTGCGGAACGCGCCGAGCATCCGGCTGGTGACCATGCTGACGCCGGGCTTGTGGACGCCGCGGGTGGTCATGCACTGGTGCCCGGCCTCGATCACCACGCCGACGCCGAGGGGCTGCAGCACCTGGTCGATCGTGTTGGCGATCTGCACCGTCAGCTTTTCCTGGATCTGCAGCCGCTTGGAGTAGGCATCCACGACGCGGGCCAGCTTGCTGATGCCCACCACCCGGCGGTTCGGCAGGTAGGCCACGTGGCAGCGGCCGATGATCGGCACCATGTGGTGCTCGCAGTAGCTTTCCAGCCGGATGTCGCGCAGCAGCACGATCTCGTCGTAGCCCTCGACCTCCTCGAAGGTGCGTTCCAGCAGGGACACGGGATCGACGGCGTAGCCGCTGAACAGCTCCTTGTACGACCTCACGACGCGCTTCGGCGTGTCGCGCAGGCCCTCGCGCGCCGGGTCGTCGCCGGCCCAGCGCAGCAGGGTACGCACTGCGGCTTCGGCCTCCTCCACGGTTGGACGGTCATCGCTGACCGAGGGCGTGAGTGCGGCAGTCGGGCCGATGCTGTTCAAACTGCTGGCACCCTCAAAAGGACGCCCCGACCAGGACCGGACGGGGCGATTCGTTTCATCTGAAATAGTGCCGTCTTCCGGCTGCGGCAAGCGGCCCGACCGCAAGGTTTGTTATAAACTAGAAATGTTCCGGCTCAGTGGAGGCTCCGGGCCTCGCTGGGGCTGTCCAGGCTGAACGTCGGGACCTCGGCGTCGAACGCCTCGCCGGTGGCGCAAACCACCATGTGGTACGTGCCCGACATGAAGCCCGACGCGGTGCCGAGCGGCGTGCCGGAGGTGTATTCGAACGCCTCGCCGGGCGCCAGCCTCGGCTGCTCGCCCACCACCCCGGGACCCTCGACCACCTCCGTGCGGCCGCGGGCGTCGGTGATGCGCCAGGTGCGGCGCAGGAGCTGCACCTCCTGCGGCCCCCGGTTCTCGATCCGCACCTGGTAGGCCCAGACCCAGGTGCCGGCCCCAGGGTCGGAGTGCTCGGGCAGGAAGGCGGCCTGCACGCTGACCGCCACGCCCCGGGTGGTCGCGCTGTAGCGCGGCGCCATGCCCGGGCCTATTCTGCCGCCGCGCGGACGTGCCCGGCGGCGCGCAGCCCGCTGGCTTCAAGCCCATCGAGTGCCTGCGCCAGGTCGTCCGCAAGGTCGGCGGCGTCCTCCAGCCCGACCGACAGCCGGACCACGCCGTCGGAGATGCCCAGCCGGGCGCGCTCCTCCGCGCCGATCCGCATGTGCGTGGTGGTGGCCGGATGCGTCGCCAGCGACTTCGCGTCGCCGAGGTTGTTGGACACGGCGACCAGCCGGAACGCATTCATCGCCGCGAACGCCGCCGGCTTGCCGCCGGCCAGCTCGAACGCGACCAGCGTGCCGCCGGCACCCATCTGCGACATGGCCAGGGCGTGCTGCGGGTGGTCAGGCCGCCCGGGATACCAGACGCGCGACACCGCCGGGTGCCGGGCCAACCTGTCGGCGAGGGCGGCGGCGGCCTCGCAGGCGGCGCGCACCCGCAGGTGCAGCGTTTCCAGCCCTTTCAGCAGCAGCCAGGCGTTGAACGGCGACAGGCTCGGCCCGGTGTTGCGCAGGAACGGCTGCAGCGTGTCCTCGACCCAGGCCTTGCGGCCCAGCACGGCGCCGCCCAGCACCCGGCCCTGGCCGTCGATGTGCTTGGTGCAGGAATACACCACCACGTCGGCGCCGAGTTCGAGCGGCTTCTGCAGGAGCGGCGTCGCGAACACGTTGTCCACCACGACGATCGCCCCGGCCCCATGCGCCAGGCGGCACACGGCGCGGAGGTCCACGATGTCAAGCATCGGGTTGGACGGGCTTTCCACCAGCACCAGCGCCGCCGGGCGGGACAGCGCCGCGCGCCAGGCCTGGAGGTCGGCGCCGTCCACGAACTCCGATTGGATGCCGTAGCGCGGCAGCAGCGTCGAGACGATCCAATGACAGGACCCGAACAGCGCCCGCGACGCCACGACGCGGTCCCCGGCCTTGAGGTGGGACAGCATCGCGCCATGCACTGCCGCCATGCCGGTCGCGGTGGCGCGGCAGGCCTCGGCGCCCTCGATCAGCGCGAGCCGCTCTTCCAGCATGGCGACGGTGGGGTTGCCGAAGCGGGTGTACTGGTAATGGCTGGCTTCGCCGGCGAAGGTGGCCTCCGCCTGCTCAGCGCTGTCATAGACGAAGCCGGAGGTGAGGAACAACGCTTCCGCCGTTTCGCCGTGGGGCGTCCGGGCGGTGCCCCCGTGGACCAGTTGCGTGGCGGGGCGGTAGCTGGGCATGACGGTTCTCCAACGAAGACCGTAGATGCCTCCGGCGTCAGCATGGGCTGGGGTGCCGAGGGCCTCTTTAGCGCGCTTGTTTCACCTCGCCGCAATCCGGCCGGACAAATCACGAGGGGCGCCCGCGCGGCACCGAGGGCAGATTAGGAGCCGGGGCGTTGCATGGTCAACGGCGAATTCGTATAAGGGTCCCCGCCGCGGGTGTAGTTCAATGGTAGAACGGCAGCTTCCCAAGCTGCATACGAGGGTTCGATTCCCTTCACCCGCTCCAAGGCACTCTCTGGCCGCTGGCCGGACAGCGCCGACAAGGGGCGGCAGGGTGTCCGGCGCGCAGGACGTTGCCCCCGCATGGTCCCGGCCGACATCCGTGGCAAACGGAATGGCATTTTCGCGCCGCGACTGCCGAAGCGCCGACATGGCTTCGGCCCAAGGACCCTGGCCGCCACCAGCCCGTTCGGTCGCCACAAGCGTTCCGGACCACCCCTTGCACCCGAGCAGGTTTCGATATATCTAGAATTTCGTCATATCGAAATACAATCGGGGATAGCATGTTCCATAGACACTCCCACGGCGGCCACGGCCCCGGACGCCGCTTCGCCCGCGGTGAGCGCGGCCTGGACGGCGAAGGCATTGGGCGCGGCAGGCCGGGACGCGGCGGCGGGGGCCGCGGGCTGGGCCGCTTCTTCGCCCATGGCGACCTGCGCCTGGTCATCCTGCACCTG
>CAXUIQ010000412.1:0-4184 GCA_964250815.1 uncultured Acetobacteraceae bacterium | reverse complement strand
GGGCGCCAAGCCCTCGCAGATGCGCGAGCCCAAGCCGGGCGCGAAGGCCGCCGCGCCGTCGAATTCGGCGCGGAAGATGACCTGCACCTGGCCGATGCGGCTGATGCTGAACACGGCCAGGATGCCGTCCAGCGCGATCCGCGCCTGCGCCTCCTCCAGCGCTTCCCGCTGCGCGCCTTCCTCGACGGTTTCCTGCAATTCGAGATACCCGGCGGGCAGCGTCCAGTAGCCCCGCCGCGGCTCGATCGCCCGGCGGCACAGCAGCACCTGCCCGGCATGGACGACGACGGAGCCGACAACGACCTTCGGGTTCTCGTAGGCGACATAGCCGCAGTCGTCGCACACGGCGCGCTCGCGCGTGTCGTCTTGGAGGACCTGGTAGGAAAAGCGCGCCATGGCCGCAGGGTGGAGCGGCGCGCCCTCGGGATCAAGAGGCGAGTTGAGTCCGGAACGACTACACCGACAAGTTCAGCAGCGAGCCGCGCGGCGTGTGCCCGGGCGGCGCGCCGCCGGGCAGCGTCTGCTTGCCCGGCGCCGTGGCCGAGGCCTGCGGACCCGCGTCCCGCTGCTCGCGGATTTGCCGGACCGGGCTGGGCTGCTGCCGCGCCGGGACGGACGCGGCGCCGGAGAAGGCGGAAAGGGAGTTCGTCGAGATCATGGAGCGCAGGCTACGCCGGAAAGGTGAGGAAACCGTTAAGGCGCCGACGTTTCCAGCGCCGCCACGCCGGGCAGCGTCTTGCCTTCCAGCCATTCCAGGAACGCGCCGCCGGCGGTGCTGACGTAGCTCAGCCGGTCCAGCACCCCGGCGTGGCGCAGCGCGGACACGGTGTCGCCGCCGCCCGCGACGCTGCGCAGCGCGCCCTGCGACGTCGCCTCCGCCACCGACAGGGCCAGGGCCGTCGTCGCCGCGTCGAAGGGCGGGGTCTCGAACGCGCCGAGCGGCCCGTTCCAGACCAGCGTGCGGATGTCGGGCAGGCGGTCCTGCAACGCCTGCACGGTGGATGGCCCCACATCGAGCATCATGGCGTCGGGCGGGATGGCCCGGACGTTGACGGTCTCCGTCGGCGGGTCGGCGTGGAACTCCCGGGCGACCACGGCATCGACCGGCAGCACGACCTCGCAGCCGGCCCGGTTGGCTTCGGCCAGGATGTCCCGCGCGGTCGCGTGCATGTCCGCCTCTTGCAGGCTCCGGCCCACCGCCACGCCCTGCGCCGCGAGGAACGTGTTGGCCATCGCGCCGCCGATCACCAAGACATCGACCCGGCCGGACAGGTTGCCCAGCAGCTCCAGCTTGGTCGAGACCTTGGACCCGCCGACCACCGCGCAGACCGGACGCGCCGGGCTGCCCAGCGCCGCATGCAGCGCGTCGAGTTCCGCCTGCATCATGCGCCCGGCGTAGGCGGGCAGCAGGTGGGCGACCCCTTCCGTGCTCCCGTGCGCCCGGTGCGCGGCGGAAAAGGCGTCGTTCACGTAAAGGTCGGCAAGCCCGGCGAGTTCGCGCGCAAAGGCTGGGTCGTTGGCTTCCTCGCCCGCGTGGAACCGGGTGTTCTCCAGCACCAGCACGTCGCCGTCCGCCATCGCGGCCACTGCGCGCTGCGCCTCGGGGCCGATGCAGTCGGGGGCGAACGCCACGGGGCGGCCCAGCGCCTCGCCCAGGGCCTGCGCCACCGGGGCCAGCGACATCGTGGGCACGCGCTTGCCCTTGGGCCGGTCGAAGTGGCTGCACACGACCACCCGGGCGCCGGCATCGGCCAGTTCCCGGATCGTCGGGCACAGCCGCTCGATCCGCGTCATGTCGCCGATGCGCCCGTCGCGCACGGGCACGTTGAGGTCGGCGCGCAGCAGCACCCGCCGCCCGGCCGCGGAAACGTCGTCCAGCGTGCGGACGGTCACGCCGCCATGCTCCCGAACAGCACCGCCGTATCGACCATGCGGTTGCTGAAGCCCCATTCGTTGTCGTACCAGCCCATCACCCGGGCCAGTTGCCCATCGACCACCGCGGTCTGCGTCGCGTCGAAGGTGCAGGACGCCGGCGCGTGGTTGAAATCGACGCTGACCAGCTTGGCCGTGTTGTAGTCGAGGATGCCGCGCAGCGCGCCCGTAGAGGCCGCTCTCATTGCGTCGTTGATCTGCGCGACCGTCGCGGCGTGCCGCAGGTTCACGTCGAGGCTGACCAGCGACACGTTGGGCGTCGGCACGCGGATGGCCGTGCCGTCCAGCTTGCCGGAAAGCTCGGGGATGACGAGGCCGAGCGCCTTGGCCGCGCCCGTGCTGGTCGGGATGCTGGACACGGCGGCGGCGCGGGCGCGGTGCAGGTCCTTGTGCAGCGTATCGACCGTGTTCTGGTCGCCGGTGTAGGCGTGGATGGTGACCATGTAGCCGCGCAGGATGCCGAAGCTGTCGTGCAGCACCTTGGCCATGGGCGCCAGGCAGTTGGTGGTGCAGGAGGCGTTGCTGATCACGGTCATCTGCGGCGTGACCACGTGCTGGTTCACCCCGAACACCACCGTCGCGTCCACGCCCTCCGCCGGGGCGCTGATCAGCACCTTGCGGGCGCCGGCGCCGTGGATCAGCGCGCTGGCCGCCTCCTTGCTGGTGAAGCGCCCGGTGCACTCCATCGCGACGTCCACGCCGCCGTAGGGCACCTTGGCCGGGTCGCGCTCCGCCGAGACCTTGATCGGGCCGAAGGTCCGGCCCCGGCAATGGACCGTGATGCTGTCGCCGTCCACCGCGACCTCGCCGGGGAAGCGTCCGTGGACGCTGTCGTAGCGGAACAGGTGGGCGTTGGCCTCGACGCTGCCGAGGTCGTTGATGGCGACCGGCACGATGTCGTCCCGCCCGCTTTCGGCGATGGCGCGCAGCACCAGGCGGCCGATGCGCCCGAACCCGTTGATGGCGACCTTGACGGCCATGGAACCCACTCCCCTCAGTTGGCAGCAAGCCGTTTCTTCACGGCGGCGGAGACGGCCTCCGGCGTGATGCCGAAGTGCCGGAACAGCGCGGCGCCCGGCGCGCTGGCGCCGTAGCCGTCCATGCCGATGAACGCCCCGTCCGCGCCGAGCCAGCGCTCCCAGCCGAAGCCGCAGGCGGCCTCGATGCCGAAGCGCGGGGCGCTGCCCAGGACGCCGGCGTGGTAGCTTTCGACCTGCTGCGCGAACAGGTCCCAGCACGGCAGCGACACCACGGCGACCGGGATGCCGTCCTGGGCCAGCATGCGCCGGGCCTCGACGGCTATGGACACCTCCGACCCGGTGGCGATCAGCGTGGCCTGCCGCGCGCCGTTGGCCTCGGCCAGCACGTAGCCGCCGCGGGCGCTGCGGTTCTCGGCGGCGTCGCCGCGCAGCGCCGGCAGGGCCTGGCGCGACAGCACCAGGAGGGTCGGGCCGTCGGTCCTGCGGATCGCCAGCTCCCAGCATTCGGCGGTCTCGATCGCGTCCGCCGGGCGCATCAGGTTGAGGCCCGGCATGGCGCGGAGCGAGGCGAGCTGCTCCACCGGCTGGTGCGCCGCCCCGTCCTCCCCGACGCCGATGCTGTCGTGGGTGAGCACGTGGACCACCCGCTGGCGCATCATGGCGGCCAGGCGGAGCGCCGGGCGCATGTAGTCGCTGAACACGAGGTGGGTGCCGGCATAGGGCAGCAGCCCGCCGTGCAGGGCCATGCCGTTCATGCAGGCGGCCATGCCATGCTCGCGGATGCCGTAGTGGACGTAGCGCCCGGCGTAGCTGCCCGGCGCCACCGGCGCCATGCCGGGCACCATCGCGAGGGTGGAATGGGCGAGGTCCGACGACCCGCCGACCAGCTCCGGCACCGTGGGCGCCAGCGCCGCAAGCGCCCGCTGGCTGGCCTGCCGCGTGGCGAGCGCCGGGCGGGTGTCGGCCAGCTCCGCCTTCAGCGCCGCCATGGCCTCGTGCCAGGCGTCCGGCGGGCGGCCCGCCACCACGCGCTCGAACTCGGCCCGCAGCGGGTGCTTGGCGAGGCGCTTGAGCCAGGCCCGGCGCGCGGCGGTGCCGCGGCGGCCTGCGGCGGCCCAGCGCTGCTGGAGGTCGGGCGGCACGCTGAACGGCGGGTGCTGCCAGTCCATCGCCTGCTTGGCCGCCCGGGCCTCCGCGCGGCCCAGCGGCCCGCCGTGGCACGCCGCCGTGCCCGCCTTGGTCGGCGCCGCGAAGCCGATGATGGTGCGGCAG
>CAXUIQ010000411.1:340-4207 GCA_964250815.1 uncultured Acetobacteraceae bacterium | reverse complement strand
GCCCAGCACCGGCGCCCGCATCGTCGAGTTCTGCGCAGCGTCCGAATGGTACTCGTGTTCCCGGAACACCGGAACCGCGCCGCCGATCTCCTTCTCGATGTCCCGCAGCCACGCCCGCTGCTCGGCGCTGCACAGGGAGATCGCGTGGCCTTCCCGCCCGGCGCGCGCCGTGCGGCCGATGCGGTGCACGTAGCTTTCCGGCACGTTCGGCAGGTCGTAGTTGAAAACGTGCGACACGTCGTCCACGTCGATGCCGCGCGCCGCGATGTCGGTCGCGACCAGCACCTTCACCGCGCCGGAGCGGAAGCCGGCCATGGCGCGCTCCCGGGCGCCCTGGGACTTGTTGCCGTGGATCGCCTCGGCATTGACGCCGGCCTTGGTCAGGTGCTCGGCAACCTTGTTGGCCTCGTGCTTCATCAGGGTGAACACGATGGCGCGGACGACCTTGGGCGACTTCACCAGCTTCTCGATCGCGGCCTTCTTGTCGGCGTCATCGACGAACATCATGGTCTGGCGGACGCGCTCCACCGTGGTGGAGGGCGGCGCCACCTCTACCCGGACCGGGTTGCGCAGCATGCTGCCGGCCAGCTCCGCGATGCTTGGCGGCATGGTGGCGGAGAACAGCAGGGTCTGCCGGGCCTGCGGCAGGGTGGCGACGATGCGGCGGATGTCGCGCACGAAGCCCATGTCCAGCATCCGGTCGGCCTCGTCGAGCACCAGGACCTCGACCTTGGACAGCTCGATGTGGCCCTGGCCCATCAGGTCCAGCAGGCGGCCGGGGGCGGCGACCAGCACATCGACGCCGCGGCGCATCGCGTCCACCTGGCGGCCCTGGCCCACGCCGCCGAACACCACCGTGTGGCTCAGCCGCATGTGCCGGGCATAGGCCGCGAAGCTCTCGTCGATCTGCGACGCCAGTTCGCGGGTGGGCGCCAGCACGAGCACGCGGCAGCCCTTCGGCGACGCGGGCACCCGGCGGGCTTCCAGCCGCTGTAGGATCGGCAAGGCGAAGGCTGCGGTCTTGCCGGTGCCGGTCTGCGCGAGGCCCAGCAGGTCGCGGCCTTCCAGCAGATGGGGGATGGCGCCGGCCTGGATCGGCGTGGGCGTGGTGTAGCCCTCGGTCGCAAGGGCGCGCAGCAAGGGTTCGGACAGCTTGAGGTCGGCGAATGTCGTCATGGGAAAGGGCGCCTCCTGGCGCCGGGTCGTCGGGGCCGCGCTCCGGGTAAGGATGCAGCGGCGCATGGGAGAATGCCCTGCGTGGCACGAGCGGCGGGACTGCCGCTGGTCTCGGTCAAAGCGGTGCGGGTCGAAGCAGTCTGGTGCGGAGCCTGGGGAGCGAAGGGCGCTTCCGTGTTGGGCGTCGACTCTCTGCGCGCGAGGACACCGGATGGGGAAGGCTCAAGCAGTCGCAGTCTGCTGCACCGCACATAAGCCCAACGGCTCAGAAATGCAACGGGATCGTGTCAGAAAGGCAACCCGCCGGGCAAAAATGCCACAATGCCAGCCGGCGGGACCTGGGCGGTGCCGTTGGCCAGCTCGGCGAAGCCGTTGGGTCTCGGGCAGAGAGGCAGGGACGCTTGCGCAACTCCACCCCATGCTTTTGCGCAAGGCGCCCTGCCCCGCTCCGCAAACGGGCGGGCGCCAACGTGCCCGCGCCGCCCAGACGCCGTCCGGCAGGCGTGGGCGGAGGTCACGCTCGGGGTGGCCTGGGCACTTCGGCTTCCAACCCTGCCGACCGGCGCAGCCGTCCTCAGCCGACCGGGACCGCCAGCGCCTGCACGGCTTCCGCGATGGCAGGGATGTCGTCCAACTGCATCCACGGCAGGGCCAGGTCCGGCACCGGCTCGTCCGACGCCACCGCGACCACGGAGGGGTCGTCGGGATGGATCATGGGCTTGTTGTTCGCGGCGCGGAACACTTCAAGCTTGGGCTGCCCCCCGCGCTTGAAGCCTTCCACCAGCACGAGATCGACCGGGCTGAGGCGCGCCAGCAGGTCGGCAAGATCGGGTTCGGCGTCGCCGCGCAACTCGTGCATCAGCGCCCAGCGCTGGGCGGACGCCACCATCACCTCCTGGGCGCCGGCATGCCGGTGTTCCCACGAATCCTTGCCGGGCTGGTCCACGTCGAAGCCGTGATGCGCGTGCTTCACGGTGGAAACGCGCAGCCCCTCCCCGACCAGCACCGGGATCAGCCGGCGCAGCAGCGTGGTCTTGCCCGCGCCGCTCCAGCCGGCAAGGCCGATCACCCGCATGGGGCACCAAAAGCGCGCAGAGTGGGCGGGAAGCGTGATGTCATGGATTCTGTCTGCTGTTTGCGGCCCGGAGGCATCCCCGAGGCGATCCGGCTTTTTCTGCCACCTGATTGCCCCGGCGTCATGCACATTAGAATTCATGCGAGAGGGGCAACTGTGCCTGTTCCCAGCAGCCGGCAGCCTCCCGTACGCCGGCGCTCGCAAGCGCAACCCGCCTTTCGCCGTGCGCGCTGCTCTCACTCCTGGAACGCCAGCGCCACGCCGCACGCAGCCGCCGCCGCGACCGTAAGACGGCCTCTGCCCTGCGTCGCCGCGATGCCCCCGTCCCGCAAGGCACGGGAGGCCTGGTCCAGCGACAGCGTGCGCAGGGTGAGCGCCACCATGAACTGGTCGCGGCCCGCAGCCTCGGGCGCGTGGGCGCCGAACTCGGCATCCAGCGCCGCCGGGGTCACCACGTCGATGCTCGCCAACCCGGCGGACAGGCGCCACCCGTCGGCGGTCTGCCGCACGTGCAAGTCGCCGAACATGCGGGCGAACAGGCCTGCGAGCAGCGCCGGCTCGGCAGCGCAGACGACGGCGCGCAGGATGCCGAGCGCGCCGTTCGGGTGCCGGCGCCAGGGATCGTGCCACACCAGCTCGGGCGTCAGGTGGTGGCAGAAGAACATGCGGCCGGCCGGCACGGCGTCGCGCTCCAGCCGCACGGTGCGGAACGCCGCGTCGCGCGGGCCGCCCGGCATCTCGACAGGACGGGAGAACGCCTGGGGCGGCAGGACCGGCACCCCGGCGCCTTGCAGGGCCGCGAAGGTCCCGTCGCTGTCGAATGTCTTGAACACCAAGCCGTTCAGGCCCGACGGCCAATCCAGCACGTCCGCCCGCCCGTCCCCGCCAGGCGGCACGCCCAGGAGTTCGAGGTAGTCGGTGCCGAGGATCGCCAGGTTGTTGATGGAGCCGAGCGTGTGGTGCCCGCGCGGCGTCAGCGAGAAGCCGAGGCGGTGAAAGGTCGCGGCGGCCTCCTCCAGCCGGCTGATCTCGGCCGCGTGCTGCTCGGCCCGGCCGAGATCAGCCGGCTGGAAGAGGCGGCCGACCAGGTCACGCGCGACACCGTGCTGGCGATCCACCGCACCTTCGTGACCCCGTTCGACCGCTCGCAGATCCTGGACCTGATCACCGCCCTCGACGACACCATCGATCTGATGAAGGACACCGGGCGGCGCATGGTGCGCTACGGCGTCGCCTTCACGCCGGAGATGGAGGGCATGGCCGACTGCGCCGTGCGGGCGGCGACGGCGCTGCGCGACGGCATGCCGCTGCTGGGCGCCATCGGCCAAAGCGTGGACCGCCTGAACGCGATGTCGGTCTCGGTGCGCCGCATCGAAGGCGTGCTGCGCGACACCGACGGCGACCTGGCCGCCGCCAGCCTCGCGCTCGTTCACCTGCCCGGCGCCTGGACGCCCCTGGTCAAGCTGCGCGCCCCGGTGGACTTCGCCGTGGCCGCCATGCGCGCCCTGGACCTGCCGGCGGACAAGCTGCCGCCCTTGCGCGGCGCCTTGCAGGCCCTGGGCCAGCCGCTGTGGAACGCGCCGCTGCCCAACGGCTGGCCCGACGTGGCCACCGAA
>CAXUIQ010000411.1:0-330 GCA_964250815.1 uncultured Acetobacteraceae bacterium | reverse complement strand
CGGCCAAAGCGTGGACCGCCTGCACGCGATGTCGGTCTCGGGGCGCCGCATCGAGGGCGAGGCGGACGAGCTGATGGACCGCGGCCTGCGCACCTTGTTCGCCAGCGACAACTCGCCGGGCTACAAGCTGACGGTCGAGAAGGTCTATGACCTCGTCGAGGCCGTGGTGGACCGCTGCGAGGACGTGGTGGACGT
This sequence comes from uncultured Acetobacteraceae bacterium, assembly GCA_964250815.1. Classification (GTDB taxonomy): domain Bacteria; phylum Pseudomonadota; class Alphaproteobacteria; order Acetobacterales; family Acetobacteraceae; genus CAHJXG01. The sequence continues at coordinate 135 of CAXUIQ010000411.1, read as the reverse complement.
GATCGACGGCATCGTCGTCGAACAGGTCTGAGGACGCCTCGCCATGACCGGTTTCCTCGTCGGCACGCCCGTGCTGGCCGGCCTGATCGCCACGGCCCTGCTGTTCGACTTCCTCAACGGCCTGCACGATAGCGC
>CAXUIQ010000410.1:0-4215 GCA_964250815.1 uncultured Acetobacteraceae bacterium | reverse complement strand
AGCAACGCGTAGGTCCCAAGTCCGCAAACCGTCCACCAAACCGGGTCAATCCCAGACCACGAACCAGGCCGGGCCGCCGCGGCAGGCCTGCGCCATCCAGCCGTGCCGGGACGGGCGGACGGTCAAGCGCGGCTTGTCGCTCAAAACAGCGCCTCCTCAGCGAAACCGAAGGTTTGCGCGGCGTCCTCGCGGCCGGGCTCCTGCGCCGCCTCGTGCGGGGTCAGCACCCGCGGCTGGACGCGGTACGCCCCCGCCTGCAGCGCTCGCGCGTACAGCTCCTCCCGCATGTCGTTGAACGCCTTCAAGGCGTCGCGCAGCCGGGCGATGTAGGGCTCGTCGCGATGGGCGCGGACGCACACGAACGGCATCTCGGAGTGGTAGGACAGCCAGTCGCACCACTCGCGCTCGGCGACCAGGAGCTGGCCCTGCACCTGCGGCAGGTAGCCGTCCTCGAACCCGTCCAGCAGGTAGCGGACGTGAACCGCCGGGCTGGGGCACTTGACCTCCAGCAGCCCGGCATGGCCGACCAGCCGGTCGGGGCTGCAGCCGGTGCGGCCGTCGTCCGTGGTGATGAAGCCGACGACCCCGGTGCGCATCCCATGGTGGAACTCGTAGGCCTGCACCGCCTCCGGCTCGGTCGCGCGGCCGTGCTCCATCCACTCGACGCCCTCGACGCTTTCCAACGGACGGTTCAGCAGCCGCTCGGCGACCAGGCGCAGGGCGTAGGCCCGGCTCTGCTTGGACAGCTTGCCGCCCGGCGTGACCACGCGGTGGAACTCGCTGGCGGTCGGGATGCCGAGGCGCAGCGCGTGCCAGGCGGCCGTCCCTTGCTCCACCTGATGCAGGATCAAGGCGAGCCCTTCTGGCTTGCGCCGTGCTGCGCGGCGGCCAGCGCCGCCATCTGCCGCTTCTTCGCGGTCAGGGCGTTCAACGCCTTGGGAAGGTCCTTGCTCTGGATGCTCTCGACGCTGGCAGCGCCCATGAAATCCAGGAACCCTTCGAGGTCGGCCTTCTCTCGCGCAGCAGGGTGGCGAGCTGCTGCTGCTGCTCGACGGTGACGAACACCATGCCGCCGGACACGCCGTCGTCGTCCTCGTTCTCGAACACCAGGTTCAGCAGCATCTTGGCGCAGTATCTCTGCCCAAAGGACGTGCTCGACGCATAGCCCTGCAGGTTCGACTTGCCCCCGGACGTATCCAGCGGCAGGGCGAACTCCGCGGTCTTGGCATGGCCGCCGACGTGCAGCAGCTCGCCCACCACCACGACGCCGCCGCCGTCGCCCGCGCGCTGGCGGGTGTTGAAGGACAGGGTGAAGCCTTGCTCGTGCAGCAGCGGGCGTATGGCGGCGTCCACGTCCTCCCAGCGCGCATAGTTGAAGGCGGGGGCCTTCGGCCCCTGCGGCTTGTTCTTGTCCACGGGATACTCGACGACCCCGTTCTTCTTGATCCGGGGCAGCTTGGGCTGCAGCCGCGCCATCGCCTGGTTGAACTGCGTCTTGGCGTCGTCGGCCACGATCTCGCGCTGCATCCGCAGCAGCGCCTCCAGCTTGCCCACGTCGATGTTCGGGTCCGAGACGGCCTGGGCCACGAAGTTCAGCAGCGACATCGGCGTCGCCGAAACGCCGGAGGCGTTTGCGGCTGGAACCGCTTGGTTTGCGCCCGGCGGCCCGGCCTCGGCCGTCACTGAGACGACGGCGCCATCGGCCTCCGCTTCCGGCACCGGCAGGAGCTGGATCATGCCGCCCTCCGGAAGAACAGCGCCGCCGGGCGAACCGGCGCCGCCATGATGGCCGTGGCCTGCCGCAGCCAGCCGCGGGCCAGCTCGTTCTGCGCCTCGCAGATCCGGTCCCACAGCCCGGCGCTGATGCCGCCGTCGGGGTCGTTGCCGCCGCGGCTGGGCCACACGTCGGGGAACCCGGCCTCGTTGCCGAAACACTCCGTGTTTGCGGCTGACGCCATGTCGGCCTCGATCGCGTCCGACGCCGCGTCGAGGTCGGCCACGAAGCCGTCCGCGGACAGGCCGCCGAGCAGCTCGCCCACCTGGTCGAGGACCTCCTCCACGTGGCCGCCGGGGTTGCAGGCGGCGATGCGGTCGAGCAGGGCGGCGTAGGCGACGGCGGCAGCGGAATGCGTCGTGAACGACGCATTCGCGCGGGCCTGGGGGGTCTGGCGCCTGGGCGGGGCGGTGGCGGTGAGCGCGGCCGGATGCACGGGAAGCCTCCATCGGGGGCGGCGAAGCCGGGTGGCTCACGCCTCGATGGAGCTAAAGTGCGTCAGACGCACTTCCAGCGCAAAACCTAAACGTGCGTCACACGCACTAACTTACCTTGGAAACCGTCATCTTCTCGCCGACGGACAGCCAATGCTCCAGCGCTTCGGCATCCATCCGTTCGATGATGGCCTGCGCCCGGTCCAGCGTCGCAACCATGTCGGCAGCCCGCGGCAGCCCCATGAGCTGGGTCATGGATGCGCCGTAAATCTTTGCCAACGCCTCCAAATCGGCGGTCGAGATCTTCATCAGGCCCCTCTCCCATCGGCCGACAGTTGTCTGCTTCTTGCCGAGGATGTTCCCGACCTGTTCCAGAGTGAGGTTCCGATAAAGCCGCCAGGCGCGCAAGTGTCTGTGCATGTGCAATACGAGAGCGCCGCTTTCACTGCGGCTACTTCGCTTCCTGCACGGTGATGCTTGACACGCACGTGCGTCATACGCACTCTCGCTCGCATGCGGCTCCAACACTATCTCCATCACGAGGGGACTACGGCCTCAGCCCTCGCCCGGCGACTTGGCGTGTCCCACACGACAGTGCTGCGATGGGCTGACGGCTCAATGCAGCCGACGCTTGCCGCGCTGCGGAACTTGCACCGTGCGACCGGCAGTCTTGTGGCTCCGAATGACTTCCTGGCGGATGAGCCAGCAGCACCGGCGTCGAACGCACCGCGACCCGCCACTGCTGCGCCTGCGCAGATGCCGGTCGCATGAGGCCCGGGCCCGCCAAAGGCGGTGTGCCGCTTCCGTCCGGTGTCCGACTGCATGGCCGGACCCTGCGTTTTCAAAATAACAACGATCCATCAAAAATAATACGGCACCTGCCGCTGTGAGCCACGCATCAGCCTTCACAGCGCAGGCGTGCGCTCTGTTCGCCGGGCCGAATGCCGCCAAGCGCATGGCCCGCGCGGTCGGCTGTTCGGCGAGGTCGTGCGCCGACTACTTCAGCCGCCGCCGCAGCATGTCGCTGGACGCGGCGATCGAGCTGGCGGCGCATCACGAGGAGGCGTTGGCGGCGCTGCTGCGCCAGATCCGGGAGGTGAGGGAGCGGCATGAGGCAACCGGCCTGCGACGGCCCGGAGGAGGTGCGCCGGCTGGCGATCGGATGGGCGGTGCGGCGATGGCTCGCGTGGCTGTGGCTGTCGGAGCGGGTGCTGGCGGTCGCGCGCTGGGCGAACCGGCGGGCGGCGGCGCAAAGGTCGGCGACGGCGCGGCTGGCGCGGGGTCGCGCCCATGAGGACGTGGACCGGCGCTGCTAGGCAGCCGCTTCCGCGCCGCGCAAATCCTGGGGATTTCGCTGGATCTGCGGCGCAGGGTGCGCTTGGTGCGCGGCGGCCAGCGCCTCCAGCCAGGCGGCGACCTCCGGGGGCACCGGGCGCACGCCGCGCGCCCAGCCCCGCACCGTGCCCTCGCTGTAGGCCAAGACCTCCGCCAAGCCCCGCTGCGACCAGTGCAGGGCCTGGAGACACTCGCGAAGGCGGGTCGGCGTCATCTGCCCAGCTGGCGGAGGATCGGCAGCAGCACCGGGAGCGCGGCGGTCACGGCACCGATCGCTGCGACCACCGCGGCCACGGGCGTCACGAAGCGGATCACCGCAAGGTTTGCGGCTTCGGCCGAGAGCTTGCGCTGCTCGGCCACGAACTTCTGGGTTTCGGCGATGCTGCGGTCGATCCGAACGATTTGTTCCTGGAGGCTCAAACGGTCGGCGTATTGGGAAAGGTCGCTCATCGGGACATCCTCGATTGCTGGGCAAGAGCGCCTCAGCCGTTACGCATAATGCGTAATTTCGGGTGGAATTGCAAGCAGTCTCCGGTGCGCCGATGAGCTCGCCGAAACGCGAAGCGTTTGCGGCTGGGGTCCGCGGCCTCGACGGCTGCTGGCGCTGGGCCGCGCCCGAGACCGTCGCGCGGTGGAAGCTTTGGCGCACGACGCATCCGGGCTGGCACGCGC
>CAXUIQ010000409.1:2059-4219 GCA_964250815.1 uncultured Acetobacteraceae bacterium | reverse complement strand
CCCCCCACCTCATGCCGTGGTCATCGGCAGCGGCTTCGGCGGGCTGGCGGCGGCGGTGCGGCTTGGGGCGCGGGGATACCGGGTGACGGTGCTGGAAAAGCTCGACGCCCCCGGCGGACGCGCTTCCGTGATACGCCAGGACGGCTTCACCTTCGACGCCGGCCCCACCATCGTCACCGCGCCGTTCCTGCTGGAGGAACTCTGGGCGCTGTGCGGGCGGCGCTTGTCGGATGACGTAGAGCTGCGGCCCATCACCCCGTTCTACCGCATCCGCTTCCACGGTGGCGCCCAGTTCGACTACACCGGCGACCCCGCCGCCATGCGCGCCGAGGTCGCCCGCTTCAACCCGGCCGACGTGGCCGGCTACGAGCGCTTCATGGCCCGCAGCGAGGCGATCTTCCGGGTGGGGTTCGAGCAGTTGGGCGACAAGCCCTTCGGCCACTGGACCGACATGGCCCGCGTGGTGCCGGACCTGCTGCGGCTCGGCAGCCTCCGCAGCGTGCACCAGTTGGTCGCCAAGCACATCCGCGACCCGCGGCTCCGGGTGGCGCTCAGCTTCCACCCGCTGCTGGTCGGCGGCAACCCGTTCAGCGCCAGCTCGATCTACGCGCTGATCGCCTTCCTGGAGCGGCGCTGGGGCGTGCATTTCGCCATGGGCGGCACGGGGGCGCTGGTCACGGGCCTCGTGGACCTGATCCGCGGGCAGGGGGGCGCCGTGCAGTGCGGCCAGGAGGTCGCGGAGATCACCGTGGACCGGGGCGCCGCCACGGGGGTGCGCCTGCGATCGGGCGCGGTGGTCCCGGCCGACATCGTGGTGTCCAACGCCGACGCGGCCTGGACCTACCGCCACCTGCTGGCGCCGCGGCACCGCCGCCGCTGGACCGACCGCCGCATCGAGCGGGCGCGCTACTCCATGAGCTTGTTCGTCTGGTATTTCGGCACCCGGCGGCAGTATCCGGACGTGGCGCACCACACCATCCTGCTCGGCCCGCGCTACCGCGAGCTGCTGCGGGACATCTTCAAGCGCCACCATCTGGCCGAGGACTTTTCGCTGTACTTGCACCGCCCTACCGCGACCGACCCGTCTTTGGCGCCGCCGAGCTGCGATGCGTTTTACGTCCTGTCCCCCGTGCCGCACCTCGCCAGCGGCACGGACTGGGCGGCGACGGCGGAAGCTTACCGGGCATCCCTGGCCCGCGCGCTGGGGGAGACGATCCTGCCGGGGCTGGAGGATGCGGTCGTGACGCAGCACGTGATGACCCCGCAGGACTTCCACGACCGCCTGCTGTCCTACCGGGGCGCCGCCTTCGGCATGGAGCCGCTGCTCACCCAATCCGCGTGGTTCCGCCCGCACAACCGGAGCGAGGAGGTGGACCGCCTGTTCCTCGTGCCCGCCCCCCCCCACCCCGGCGCCGGCCTGCCCGGCGTGCTGTGTTCGGCGCGTGTCCTCGATGCCGTGGTGCCCCATGCCTCAGAACTGGCTCGATAGCGCCGACCTCGCGGCCTGCCGCGACCTGCTGCGCGGGGGGTCGCGCAGCTTCTTCGCTGCCGCCCTGCTGCTGCCGCGGCGGGTACACGAGCCGGCGACGGCGCTGTATGCGTTCTGCCGGGTCGCGGACGACCTGATCGACGGCGGCGACTCGGGCGGCAACCCGGGGGCGGCGCTGGCGGAGTTGCGCGCACGGCTCGACGCCGCCTATGCCGGGCGTCCCCGGCCCGTCGCGGCCGACCGGGCGCTGGCCGCGGTCGTGCTGCGGCACGCCATCCCGCGCACCTTGCTGGACGCGCTGCTGGAAGGGTTCGCCTGGGACGCCGCCGCCCGCCGCTACGACAGCCTGGCGGAGCTTGAAGCCTACGCCGCGCGGGTTGCCGGCGCGGTCGGCGCCGCCATGGCGATGCTGATGGGCGAGCGGTCGGCGGAGGGCGTGGCCCGTGCCTGCGACCTCGGCATCGCCATGCAGCTCAGCAACATCGCCCGCGACGTGGGCGAGGACGCGCGGGCGGGCCGGCTGTACCTGCCCCTGCGCTGGCTGCGGGACGCCGGGGTTGATCCCGACGCCTTTCTCCGCGCCCCGGTCCACGGCCCGGGCGTCGCCGCTGTGGTCCGCCGCCTGCTGGCCGAGGCGGAGGCGCTGTATGCCCGGGCAGACGACGGCATCG
>CAXUIQ010000409.1:0-2049 GCA_964250815.1 uncultured Acetobacteraceae bacterium | reverse complement strand
CGGCCCCGCCGGGGGGGCGCCCGGGCGCGGGCCGGCGGCGGCCCGCGCGGGCGGCGCCGGGCCGACACACTGTATCGCCGTGCCGACTCCGGCATCGCGGCGCTGCCCCGCGACTGCCGCCCCGGCATCGGCGCAGCGCGGCACTTCTATGCCGAGATCGGGCAGCAGGTCGCCCGGCAAGGCCATGACAGCGTGAGCCGCCGCGCCGTCGTGCCGCCCGCCCGCAAGCTGCGCCTGCTGGCGCGAAGCCTGTCCGCCGCGGCACGAAGCCCGTGCCCGTCCGGCCCGGTCCCGGCCTTGGACGCCGCGCGCTACCTGGTGGATGCGGTCGCCGCCGCGCCGCTTCCGCCGCGCCCTGGCGTGCGTCCGCCGCTCTGGCCGGCCTTCGACGACCGGGTGGCCTGGCTGTGCGCGCTGTTCGACCAGCTCGATGCGCGGCAGATGAGCCGGGAGCGCCTTTGATGGCCGGCAACTTGGAATGGGTCCTGGGAGGCCTGTTCCTGTGCTTGCTGATCGCGGAACTCGTCTCCGTCCGGCGTTCGATCCGTCGCGCCAAGGATGCTGACTCAGCGCCCCCTCCTTCACCGCCATCTCCGCGGGATGCGGAACGGTAGCATCGCCTGCACCCACGGCGCCCGGAACCGGTCAAGCAGCAGGCTCTCATGCACTGCGGTCGCGGGTTCGCCGAGCAGCCGCGTCTCGATCACCGAGCGCGAGTAGAACGGCGTGTCCTCCAGCGTCTGCCGCACGGCGGGTGCCGCGTCGGCCCGCGTCGCCCGCGCGACCCGCCACAGCCGCGTGGGCGGCAGCACGGCGGGAGAAGGCGGCGGGAACGCTTCCACGGTGCCGTCCCGCCCGACCCGCAGCGCGAGGGACTGGTCCCCGCCCACCCGGCGCGTCGCATTGTAAAGGATGGCCGCCCCGTGCCGCATCGGCGCTCGGCACCAGTCCCACTCGACGAAGTCGTCCTCCAGCGCCGCGTCCCCGTCGTTGGTGTCGAGGTAGCCCGGCCCTGACCAATCGAGCGTCGGGTGGGAAAGCGCGACCTCGACGCGGGACACGGGCGCGACGGGCGACCAGCGGTGCCGCCCGGCGCCGTCCAGCACGAATCGCCGGCCCGTCACCGCCGAGGGATGCACCCGCACCGTGCCGCGCAGGCGGGAGGGCAGGGGGGCCGTCACCTCGTCGATCTCGACCGTGAGCGTGGTGCCGTCCCATCGCAGCGCGCTCGGCCCGATGGACAGGTGGCGCGGCCCGCGGTCCACCGCACCCGCGCCGCGCTCGGTCATCGCCCAGCGGCGCGGCCGGCCGTAGAGCACGGCGTTCAGCGCGCAGAACTGCATGGGGTCGCCGCCGCCGCGCCGCCGCGACCAGGCGTAGAACGGGGAGAACACGCTACCTAAAAAGGCGATCAGGGTGATCCCGTGCTGCCCGTCGTCGCTCAGCGCATCGACATACCACCAGGCATAGCCGCCGCGCGCCACCGGCCGGTCGAAGCCGAGGCCGTCCTTCCCAGGTCCGCCAGCAGGCTCGCCGCCGCCAAACGGCCCGACAGCGCCGCCATTGGCACCCCTGCCCCCGGATGCGTGCTGCCCCCTGCCAGGTACAGCCCCGGCACCCGGGTCCGCGCGCCCGGACGCTTGAACGTCGCCGTCGCCCCATGCACCGCCGGGCCGTACAGCGCCCCGCCCGTCCCCGGGAACAGCCGGTGGAAGCCCTCCGGGGTGGTCGTCTCCGTCGCCTCCGGCGTGAGGGTCAGGCCGCATCGGGCCAGCAGGCGAAAGCTCCGGTCGGCGCATTGCTCGATCTCCGTGGGGGTGGGGGGCTGCGAGTCACCGGTGGGCGGCGCGTTGACCAGGCACAGCAGGCGCTCGGGACCGTTGGGCGGCGCGTCGTCGTCCCCGCGGTCCTGCGCGCAGACATAGACGGTCGGCTCCCGCGGCAGCGCGCCGGCGCCCAGGTCGCGGAACTCGGCTGCATAGTCGCCCGAGAAGAAGACGTTGTGGCGGGACAGGGGAAAGCCCTCGCTCCGGGCCACCGCCGCCCAGG
>CAXUIQ010000408.1:0-4221 GCA_964250815.1 uncultured Acetobacteraceae bacterium | reverse complement strand
CGGTGTCGCTGGCGCTGGCCGCCGGGCTGGTGCTGCTGCTGGGGCAGGGGGTGCGCCGGCTGATCGACGTGGGCTTCGCCTCCGCGGACGGCGCGTCGCACCTCGACCGGGCGGCGGGCATCATGTTCGCCGTCGTGGCCGCGCTCGGGGCATCCACGTCCTTGCGCTTCTACCTGATGGCTTGGCTCGGCGAGCGCGTCGCCGCCGACATGCGCGCCGCCCTGTTCTCCCAGGTCCTGCGCCTGTCCCCCGCGTATTTCGAGACCATGCGCACTGGCGACGTGCTGACGCGCCTCACCACCGACACGGCGCAGCTCCAGGGCCTGATCGGCGCCGCCGTCTCGCAATGGCTGCGCAGCGCCGTGGTCGCCATTGGCGCGTTGACGATGCTGGTGGTGACAAGCCCCAAGCTGGCCATGCTCGTCGTCGCCGTGGTGCCGCTGGTGGTGCTGCCGCTCGTGGTGTTCGGACGGCGCGAGCGCCGGCTGTCGCGCAGCGCGCAGGACCGCATCGCCGACCTGGGCGCCTATGCCGAGGAAACCGTGAACGCGCTCCGCACCGTGCAGGCCTTCACGCACGAGGCCGTGGACCGCGTGCGCTTCGGCGCGCGGGTCGAGGACAGCATCGGCGCCGCGCTGCGCCGCGCCCGGACCCGCGCCCTGCTGATCCTGTCGGTGGTCGTGCTCGGCTTCGGTGCCATCACCCTGAGTCTTTGGGCGGGCGGGCTGGAGGTGGTGCACGGCCGCATGTCCGGCGGCGAGCTGTCGGCCTTCGTGTTCTACGCGGTTCTCGTCGCGACCAGCGCCACGGCCATGAGCGAGCTGTGGGGCGAGGTGCAGCGCGCTGCCGGCTCCGCTGGGCGCATCGCCGAACTGCTGGCCGAGCCGCCCGGCATCGACGCGCCTGCGCACCCCGTGCCGTTGCCGGAGCTGTCGCCCGCGCAGCCTTCGGGCCGGGTCGAGTTCGACGCCGTGTCCTTCCGCTACCCGTCCCGCCCCGACACGTCCGCGCTGGACGGGTTCAGCCTCAGCGTCGAACCCGGCGAGACCGTGGCGCTCGTGGGGCCGAGCGGCGCGGGCAAGACGACCGTGTTCCAGATGCTGCTCCGCTTCTACGATCCCGCCGCCGGGCGCGTGCTGCTGGACGGCGTGGACGTGCGCCAGGCCGACCCCGGCGCCGTGCGGGCGCGCATCGGCCTCGTGTCGCAGGACCCGGTGATCTTCGGCGCGGACGTGTGGGACAACATCCGCTACGGCCGCCCGGAGGCGTCGGACGCCGACGTGCGCGCCGCCGCCCGGGCGGCGTCGGCCGGGTTCCTGGACGAGCTGCCCCAGGGCTTCGACACGTTCCTGGGCGAGCGCGGCATCCGCCTGTCCGGCGGCCAGCGCCAGCGCGTCGCCATCGCCCGCGCCCTCCTGCGCGACGCCCCGGTGCTGCTGCTGGACGAGGCGACCAGCGCGCTCGACGCTGAAAGCGAGGCGGCGGTGCAGCACGCCTTGGCCGTTTTGGCGCAGGGCCGCACGACGCTGGTGATCGCTCACCGCCTGGCGACGGTGCGCCGGGCGGACCGGATCGTGGTGATGGACGCCGGGCGCGTGGTGGCGACCGGGCCGCATGAGGCGCTGGTGCGGCAGGGGGGGTTGTACGCGCGGCTGGCGGAGTTGCAGTTCGCGTCGGCTTAGCGGCGTCTTCGGATTGGTGCTAAGGTTCGGAGTGAGTTTGGGAGAGCAGCATGAGTGACGAAACCAGCCCTGACCTGGGGCTGATTGTCCGGCAGCAACGGCAGCTTCTCACGGAACTTGGCAGCATGCGCGACGACATGGCCGTGCTGACCGCGATTGCCATGCGCCAGGACAACACGCTGTCGGCGCTGCTGACGGAAGTGCGCGCGATGCACTCGCAGCACAGCCGCTTGGCGAACCGTGTCCGCACGTTGGAAGGCGGGCAGCAATAGCGGACTTTTGGTCCTTCCGTAACATCATAACGGAGCAGGCTTCTCTTCGCAGAACCGGATGCGGTTGCTGAACGGGTCCGTCACCGTCATCACCAGCCCCCAAGGCAACTCCTCCAACGCCGGCTTGGCGTGGGCATAATCTTTGCGCGCCAGTTCCTGTTGATAGCGGCGCACCCCGCGAGTGGTCACGAAGGCGGTTGATTCCGGGCTGGCGTCGCCGTGGTGTCCGCTGAGATGCACGGCAAGGCCGGCACGGGACACCTGGGCATAGAGCGGAAAGTCGTCGCCGAAGCGATGTTCCCAATCAAGCGTGAAGCCCAGGAAACCGAGGTAGAACTCCCGGGCCTTCGCCTCGTCGAACACCCGCATGACGGGGCTGGTCCGACCGAATTGCACGCCCTCGGACGGGGCCGCGGCCTTTGTCGCCGCGGCCAGGACGTTCCAGTTCCCCAAGCCAAGCTGGGCCGCCACGATATCCAGTGCGACGCCGTGCGGGATGTCGATCTGGCGTTGGTTGAGCGAGGCCCGAAGGGCCTTTGCCATCGCCTTGGGGTCGGGGCCAGGCATCGAAAATCTCCTCGATCTCGGCGGATGAAGCCATCAGTGCCCGCATTGCTGACGCATTCGCCGATCAAGGGGATCGCGACGCGGAACTTCGAAGATGCTTTCACCATCCCTTTCGGGTGCGAGCGGCAGGCAGCATCGGCCTCAGCGCTTTGTGCCATATCGGCGCCAACAGATCAAACAAACTCGCAACGGAGCAGGGGTCGCGGCAGCCTGGCTCGCATCCTCAAGACGGCAGCCCCAAACCGGCCACCGCCGGACCGAAGTATGCCTGCGGGTGGGAGCGCTGGAACCCGCCGTCCCGTTCCTCGCCCTCCACGCATCGCCGCACCGATCCGTAGGCTTCCCGCCAAGAACCACCCCCGTCCAGCGCAGCGAGCAGGCACCGGTCGTACACCGTGTAGGTCCGCCCCGCCCCGCAGCCGAACGAGGCGCGGTCGGCCCGGGCCGCCGTGAGGATCACACGGTTCGCCCGCGCCATGGGCGCCTGCGCAAAGTTGCCCGAGAAGCAGCCGGAAACGATCACCACGGTCGGCGCGTCCCCGCATCCGCTCGCCAGCGCGCGGTCCAGCGCGGTGGGATCGAGCAGCTCGCCGGCCTCGCCGAGCGCAAGCCCGCGGCCGGGGGCGCCGGGGCGCCCACGGGCAACGTGTCGCCGCTCCGGTAGTAGAGCAGCGGCCGCGCCTCGCGCACGCCCGGGGCGGGGAGCGCGGTGCGAGGTGGCTAACACGAAGCAGCCTTCGCCGGCGCCCGGCCGCATCGCCCGGATGGCATCGAGCACGTGGTCCAAGGACGCCGAGCGGACCCCACGCCGCGCGACGACGGCCGGCGCCGCGCTGAGGCGCTGCAAGCCGCCGGGCGCTACGCCGCCGCGCTCGCGCAGCCGGGCGGCGACGCCATCGACCGCGTTGTCGAACACCGGCAAGCGACCGTCGCCGGCGACGAGGACCGCCTTGTAACGCATCTTGGCCGGGGCCGCCGCATGGCGAGGCGGCACGGTTGAACGCCCCGGCGCGGCAGCGCACGCGGAGATGGCCAGGATGATCAGGGCGGTCAGGCGGAACGGCGTCATGTGGACCTCGCGGGCCGGAGAAGGCGAGCGTGGTGTCCCAAGGGGAAAGCCGGTTGGCAACCGCGCGGGCGGTCAAGCTGCCGGCTTGGCGCCGATCCAGCTTTCCTCGACCTACGAGACGGTCGCCGGGAACACGGCAAAGGCCTTGGCCGGGGATTTCGCCCGTTCTGCAAGCCGCGCCATGTGCGCCTTGGTCCCGAACAGGCTGGCAAGCAGCCTGGGGATCGACAGGTCGGCATCGAGCGCCTCCCAATGCAGGCCATAGCCGCCACCTGAGCATCATTCTGCGGAGCGTGCTCACGCGCAGCAGATAAAATGATGCGTCTTCAACGACCCCTGAGCGGGCATTCGTGGCCCAAGCCACGAAAGCCTGCTTAGGATCTCGGCCTGCGCAAGCTGCTCCTCTGCCGCCCCCTCCAATCCCTGCGCCAGGCGCACCGGGAACGCGAAGGTGCGGCCGTTCGTGAGTTCAACCACCACCCGCCCGAAAGCACCGTCGTAGCGCACCGAAGCGGCGCGCGGTTCGTGGCTGCTCGCCGCCTTGCCACGTTCAAGCGCCGCATCGATCTGGGCGTCGGTCAGTTCAGCCATGGAGGCCCCCCACCGTGTTGGGACAAGCCGTTGGTTGAGC
>CAXUIQ010000407.1:0-4228 GCA_964250815.1 uncultured Acetobacteraceae bacterium | reverse complement strand
CCGTCGCGCTCGTGGCGCTGGAGGGCGCCGGCATGGTCGTGGCCCGCGCGGCGCGCACCCGCATCTCGGAGGAGTACCGGATCGTGATTGGCCGGGTGCTCCGCGCGCTGCGCGACGACGCGGCCGGCACTGCCCTCGCCAACCTGGTCATGGTCACGAGCGCCCGGCCCGGCGAGGGCAAGAGCTTCACCGCGCTCAACCTGGCCGGCAGCATCGCGCAGCACAGCACGGAAAAGGTGCTGCTCGTTGATCTCGACGCCAAGTTGCGCCCGATCTCCGCCCTGCTGGGCGTGGGCGACCGGCTGGGCTTCCATGACATGGTCGCCGACCCAACGCTGCGGCCGGAGGACGCGATCCTGAACACGGCCATCGCCAACCTGACGTTCCTGCCCGTCGGCTCCCGGTCGGGCGAACTGACCGACAGCACCAGCGTCCGCCCGATCACGCCGGTCATCACCCGCCTGGCCCGGCGCTTCCCCAAGCACCTGATCATGCTGGACGCGCCGCCCTGCCTGTCCACCAGCGACCCGCACACCATTGCGCCCTATGTCGGCCAGGTCGTCATGGTGATCGAGGCGGAGCGGACCCAGCGCAGCGAGGTAGAGGCGGCGCTCGACCTGGTGCGGGTCTGCCCGACGATCACCATGCTGCTGAACAAGGTCCGGCTGACCACCAGCCACACCTTCGGCGCGTACGACTACTACGGCTCCTACACCTGATCCGATGGACGCGACGCAGACCAAGCCCATGCGCCCCGGCGGCCGGTCGGGACGCCGTCCGGCCCAGGCCGGCCTGCTGGCGGCGGCCGGCCTCGGCGCGGGCCCCGCTTGGGCGCAGCTCGGCGGCGGGTATCCCAGCCTGCCCGCCGCCGTGGCCGACACCCGGGTCGGCGACCTGCGGGGACAACTGGAGCAGTACCTCCCGGGCCTGCTGCCGCGCGCGGACGGGCCGGCGTTCCTGGTCAGCGCCTCGCTCGGGGTCGATGCGGGCGTCACCGACAACGCGCTGCGGATCGAGCAGCCGCGCCGGGCGGACGCCTTCACGACCATCAGCCCCGCCCTGCTGGTGTCCGGCGACACGTCGCGGCTCAAGGTGAACCTGAGCTACGCCCCGATCGCCAGCCTCTATGCCCAGACCTCCAGCCAGAACCGGTTCGACCAGTACGGCAACGGCCAGGCGCTCGCGACCCTCGTGCCGGATGCGGTGTTCCTCGACCTGCGCGGCAGCGTCACGCAGCAGTCCCGCACCGGCGGCTACGGCCAGACCCGCAGCACGCTGGCGCTGAACCGCAACGACCAGGTGCAGGCCACGGCGTTCAGCGTGACGCCCTATGCCGAGCACCGCTTCGGCGGTTTCGGCACTGCCCGGCTCGGCTATTCCTTGGCGCGCACCGTCGAGAACGGCTACGGCAGCCAGAACACCCTCGACAACACGGGGGCGCTGCTGCTCAACAACGGTTTCGGCGCCACCGGCAACTTGACCACGCAGCGCGAGCGCGCGTCGTTCGTCACCGGGGAGAACCTGGGCCGGGTCAACGACGCCGCGGTGCTGGAGGCCGTGGAGTACAGCGGCGTCGGCGCCTACCGCGGCGCGCACCGCAACCAGGCCACGAACGACGTGGGCTATGCCATCACCCGCACGATCACCGCACTGGTCGGCTTCGGCTACCAGGACCTGCGCTTCAGCGGCGTGCCGGGCATCAGGATCAACGAGCCGACCTGGAGCGTGGGCGGGCGGCTCGCGCCGCGCCCGGACAGCTCGCTCACCATCACCTATGGCCGGCGCGACGGGTTCAACGCCGCCGCGGTGGACGGGGCGTTCTCGCCCACCGCGCGCACCCGGGTGTTCGTGCGCTATGCCACGGGGCTGACGACGGATGCGGAGGAGCAGCAGAACCTGCTGGCGACCACAAACGTCGGCCCGACCGGGCTGCTGGTGGACAGCGTGACCGGGGCGCCGGTGTCGTCCAGCAGCGGCGCGTTCGGCACGCAGAACGGGCTGTACCGCTTGCGCCGCTTCTCGGCCACTGGGCTGCTGCTGCTGAACCGCGACAGCGTGAGCGTCAGCGTGGAGCAGGACGACCGCCAGGGCGTCAACACGGCGCCGGCCGGCGCCGGCGGCACGGCGGCGTCCGCGACGGCCAGCAACAGCGGCGTCTTCGGCACGCTGTCCTGGGAGCACGAGCTGTCGCCGGCCATGTCCAGCTTCGCCTCGCTGTCCTACGGCGTGGACGACAACGGCAGCCTGGCGGGTGCGGGGGCGTCGGGATCGCAGCGGACGGTGCAGACCAGCCTCGCGCTCAACTACGTGTTTACCGAGACATTGACCGGCAGCGCACGCTATCTGTTCACCGACCGCTCGGGCGGGGCGGGGCGGACAGGACCAGCGAACGCGGCTCCGTTCGGCTTCAACCAGACGGGGCAGAACCTGACCGAGAACCTTCTGCTTGTCGGCCTGCGGAAAAGCTTTTGAGGCGCGGTGCGGTGTACGAAACCTTCTACAACCTGTCCGCGACGCCGTTCCAGCTCACGCCGGACAGCCGCTTCTTCTTCGGCAGCACCGGGCACAGCAAGGCCATCGCCCACCTGAACTACGGCCTGGCGCAGAGCGAGGGCTTCATCGTCATCACCGGCGAGGTCGGCGCCGGCAAGACCACCTTGGTCGAGTGGCTGCGCTCCCAGATGGACCCGGCCGCCTTCACCATCGCCCGCGTCAACACCACGCAGGTGTCCGAGGACGAGCTGTTCCGCCTGGCGATGGCCGGGTTCGGCTTGACGGAGGAAGGGGGCAAGGCGGCCCTGCTGCAGCGGTTCCAGGACGTGCTGCGGGAGCACCAGGCGACCGGCCGCCGCTGCCTGCTGATCGTGGACGAGGCGCAGAACCTGTCGTTCGCGGCGCTGGAGGAGCTGCGGATGCTGTCCAACCTCACGGTGGAGGGCCGCGCGTCGCTGCAAACGGTGCTGCTGGGCCAGCCGCAGTTCCGCCGCCTGCTGGCCAGCCCCAACCTCGACCAGCTCCGCCAGCGGGTGCTGACCTCCTACCACCTCGGGCCGCTCAGCCGGGCGGAGACCCAGGCCTACATCGAGCACCGCCTCCATGCCGTGGGCTGGGCCGGCGATCCGCATTGGGACGACGCGGCGTTCGAGGCGGTGTTCGCCCATACCGGCGGCATCCCGCGCCGCATCAACCGCCTGTGCTCCCGCGTGCTGCTGTATGGCGTGCTGGAGGAGGCGCACGACATCACCGGCGAGGTGGTGGACGCGACGGCCACCGAGCTGGCGCACGACCTGGAGGGCGTGGAAGCGGGCGCGCCGGCGCTGCCGGGCGCGGCCCTGTCCTACGCCGACCTGCTGGGCCGCATCGAGGCGCTGGAGCAGCAGATGGCGGCGCGCGAGCAGGTATTCCGCCGGCTGACCCGGGTGCTTGGGGCGGACGGCTGATGGTTCCGGCGCGGTCGCCAACCAACGCGATGACGGTGGATGTGGAAGACTACTTCCAGGTGCAGGCCTTCGCCGGCGTGATCGACCGGGCCGATTGGGACACGCTTCCCTGCCGGGTCGAGGCGAACACCGACCGCCTCCTGCAGCAGTTCGACCGGGCGGGGGTGGCCGCCACCTTCTTCACCCTGGGCTGGGTCGCCGACCGCTACCCGGCCTTGGTGCGCCGCATCGTGGCGGCCGGGCACGAGCTGGCGAGCCACGGCTACGCCCACGCCCGGGCCGACGGCCAGACCCCGGGCGAGTTCCGGCAGGACGTACGCCGGGCGCGCGGGGTCTTGCAGGACCTGGGCGGCGTGCCGGTCGCCGGCTACCGCGCGCCCACCTTCTCCATCGGGCCGCGCAACCCGTGGGCGTTCGACGTTCTGGCGGAGGAGGGCCATGCCTACAGCTCCAGCGTGTTCCCCGTGCGGCACGACCTGTACGGCGCGCCGGACGCGCCGCGCTTCCCGCACCGCCCGGCGGGCGGGCCGCTGCTTGAAATCCCGATGACAACCGTGCGGCTCGGCGGGCGCAACGTGCCCTGCGCGGGCGGCGGCTGGTTCCGGCTGATGCCCTACGCCCTGTTCCGTGCCCTGCTGCGCCGGTTCAACCGCGTCGATGCGGCGCCGGGCGTGTTCTATTTCCACCCCTGGGAGATCGACCCCGGCCAGCCCCGTGTTGCCGCGGCGCCCCGCCTGTCCCGCTTCCGCCACCGCGTGAACCTGTCGGCCATGCAGGGCCGGCTGGAC
>CAXUIQ010000406.1:3270-4258 GCA_964250815.1 uncultured Acetobacteraceae bacterium | reverse complement strand
GGGCCCCGCCGGGCCTGTCCCCGGGCGCGGGCCCCCCGGGGGGGGCCGGCCCGCGTCTCGGTCTCCGCGCCGAGCTGGGCGGCAAGCGACAGGGCGGCGCTGGCGTCGCTCGGAACGCGGCTGCGCTCGACGTGGACGACGATCCAGGGGGCGTGCAGCGCGTCGGCCAGGCGCTTGGCCTGGCGCACCACGGCGACCGCGCCGGCGTCGCCGCCGACCAGCGCCAGCACGCGGTCGCTCGCGGGCCACGGGCCGCTGATGGCAGGGCGGCGCATGTAGTCCCGCACGCCCTCAGCGACGTGCGCCGCGACCTGGCGCAGCGCGATCTCGCGCAGCGCCGCAAGGTTGCCGCCCTTGAAGAAGCCGTCCAGCGCCCGGCGCGCCACGTCCGGGCGGTAGATGCGGCCTTCGCGCAGCCGGGCTTGCAGCTCGGCGGGCGGGATATCGACCAGCTCGACCTCGGCCGCGCCTTCCAGCACGCGGTCGGGCAGGGTCTCGGACACGCGCACGCCGGTGATGCGGGCAACGGCCTCGTTCAGGCTTTCCAGGTGCTGGACGTTGAGCGTGGCCCAAACGGGGATGCCGGCGTCCAGCAGCTCCTGCACGTCCTCCCACCGCTTGGCGTGGCGGCTGCCGGGCGCGTTGGTGTGGGCCAGCTCATCGACCAGCAGCAGGCCGGGGCGCCGGGCCAGCGCCGCGTCCACGTCGAACTCCTGCAGCACCTGGCCGCGGTATGGGACCTCCCGGTAGGGCAGGACCGGCAGGCCATCGACCTGCGCCGCGGTTTCCGCCCGGCCGTGCGTCTCGACGACGCCCACCAGCACGTCCGTTCCGGCATCCCGCAGGCGCCGGGCGGCGGACAGCATCTCGTAGGTCTTGCCGACGCCGGGCGCGGCTCCCAGGAAGACCTTGAGCCGCGGCCGCCCCGCCCCCCCCGCGGCGGCCGCCCCCGCCGCGGGGGGGGGGCCGGGGGCGGGCCAGCCGGACC
>CAXUIQ010000406.1:0-3260 GCA_964250815.1 uncultured Acetobacteraceae bacterium | reverse complement strand
CGCCCGTCCCGCGCGGCGGCGGCGACCAGCGCGTCGGGATCGGGGCGGGCGTCGTCCATGCCTCACATTACGCTACGAGGCGGGCTTGGCGTCCAGCGCCAGCGCGTCCAGCGCCATGTTCAGCGCCAGCACGTTGACCCGCGGCTCGCCGATCAGGCCGAGCAGCCTGCCCTCGGTGTGGGCGGCCACGATCTCCCGCACCCGCGCTTCCGGCATGGACCGGGCGGCGGCGACGCGGGCCACCTGCCGGTCCGCGGTCTCCGGCGAAATGTGCGGATCGAGGCCGGACGCCGAGGTGGTCACCATGTCGCCCGGCACCGGCCTGGCGCCGGCCTTTTCCACGTCCCCTGCCACGCGGTCGATCAGCGACTTCGCCGTCGGCCCGGCGTTCGAGGCGCCGGAGTTGCCGGCGTTGTAGGGCGCAGGGACCGTTTTGGTGGAGTCCGCTGGGTCGGGATTCGTGGTCGCGGACGGGCGGCCCTGGAAATACTTGTCTTGGGTGAAGCTTTGGCCGAGCAAGGAGGAGCCGACCACCGTGCCGTCGCGCTCGACCAGCGAGCCGCCGGCCTGTCCGGGGAACACGGCCCCGGCAACGCCGACGAAGGCCAGGGGAAAGGCCAGGCCGGTCAGCAGGGTGAACAGCACGACCAGGACGACCGCGGGGCGAAGGTGTTGCATGGCGTCACGCAAATCCCAAAAGGGTCAGAATCACGTCGATCAGCTTGATGCCGACGAACGGTGCGACGAGGCCGCCCAGGCCATAGACCAGCAGGTTGCGGCGCAGCAGGGCGGCGGCGCCGATCGGCTGGAACTTCACGCCGCGGAGCGCCAGCGGCACCAGCGCCACGATGATCAGCGCGTTGAAGATCACCGCCGACAGGATGGCGCTCTGCGGCGAGTGCAGCCGCATCACGTTGAGCGCGCCCAGCTCCGGGTAGGTCGCGACGAAGATCGCCGGCAGGATGGCGAAGTACTTCGACACGTCGTTGGCGATGCTGAAGGTGGTGAGGGACCCCCGGGTGATCAGCAACTGCTTGCCGATCTCCACGACCTCGATCAGCTTGGTGGGATCGCTGTCGAGATCGACCATGTTGCCGGCTTCCCGCGCCGCCTGGGTGCCGGTCTGCATCGCGACGCCCACGTCGGCCTGGGCCAGCGCCGGGGCGTCGTTGGTGCCGTCGCCGCACATGGCGACCAGCCGGCCCTCGGCCTGCACGCGGCGGATGTAGTCCAGCTTGTCCTGCGGGGTCGCCTGCGCCAGGAAGTCGTCCACCCCGGCTTCCGTCGCGATGGCCGCCGCCGTCACCTTGTTGTCGCCGGTGATCATCACCGTCCGGATGCCCATCTGGCGTAAGGCGGCGAACCGCTCGCGGATGCCGGGCTTCACGATGTCCTTGAGTTCGATCACGCCTTGCAGCCGGCCATCCACCGCGACCGCGAGCGGCGTGCCGCCGGCGCGGGCGATGCGGTCCACCGCCTGGGTGAACGCCTGGGGCGCCTGCCCGCCGGTCAGCGCCAGCACGCTGTCCACCGCGCCCTTGCGCCAGGACCGGCCCCCGGCATCAAGGCCGCTGACCCGGGTGTTGGCGGTGAACGGCACCACCGTGGCGCCGGCCGGCGCCTCGTGCGTGACCCCGAAGCGGTCCCGGGCGAAGGAGAGGATCGAGCGCCCTTCCGGCGTGTCGTCGCCAAGCGAGGCGAGCACGACGGAGGAGGCCAAGGCGCGCTCCTCCACGCCCGGCACGGGCGCGAAGCCCGCGGCGGCGCGGTTGCCGAAGGTGATGGTGCCGGTCTTGTCGAGCAGCAGGGTGTCCACGTCGCCCGCCGCCTCCACCGCGCGCCCGCTGGTCGCGACCACGTTGAAGCGGATCAGCCGGTCCATGCCGGCGATGCCGATGGCGGACAGGAGGCCGCCGATGGTGGTGGGGATCAAGGTCACGAACAGCGCCACCAGCACCGGCACGGCGAGGTCGGTGCCGGAGTACTTGGCCAGGCCCACCAGCGTCACGACGGCGATCAGGAAGATGATCGTCAGGCCCGCGAGCAGGATGTCGAGCGCGATCTCGTTCGGCGTCTTGCGGCGCTGCGCGCCTTCCACGAGGGCGATCATGCGGTCGATGAAGGTGTTGCCGGGGTCGGCGGTGATCCGCACCACCAGCCAGTCGCTGACCACCTGGGTGCCGCCGGTGACGGCGCTGCGGTCGCCGCCGGCCTCGCGGATGACGGGCGCGCTTTCGCCGGTGACGGCGCTCTCGTTGACGCTGGCGACGCCTTCCACGATCTCGCCATCCGACGGGATCAGGTCGCCGGTCTCCACCAGCACCAGGTCGCCGCGGCGCAGGTCGGGCGCGGGCACGGGCGCCGTCTGGCCGCGGTTGTTGCCGAGGAGGCGCTTGGCCATGGTGTCGCTGCGGGCGCGGCGCAGGCTCTCCGCCCGGGCACGGCCCCGGCCCTCCGCCACCGCCTCGGCAAAGGTCGCGAACAGCACGGTGAGCCAGAGCCAAAGCGAGATGGCGAGCGCGAAGCCCGCCGGCTGCCCGGCCGCGACGTTGCGGATCGCCAGCACGGTCACGAGGATCGAGACCACTTCGGTCACGAAGATGACGGGGTTGCGGATCAGCCGGGCCGGGTTGAGCTTGACAAAAGCGTCGCCCGCCGCGCGGGCCAAGATCCTGCCGTCGAACAGTCGGATGGTTTCAGCCTGTGCCACGATGGATCGTCCTCAGAAGGTCTTGCCGGCGAGCATCGAGAAGTGCTCCGCGAGCGGCCCGAGCGACAGCGCGGGCAGGAACTGCAACCCGCCCAGGATCAGGATGACCCCGATCAGCAGGCCGATGAACAGCGGCCCGTGCGTCGGGAAGGTGCCGGCGCTGGGCGGCAGCTTCGGCTTGGCGGCCAGCGACCCGGCGATGGCCAGCACCGGCACCAGGAAGGCGAACCGTCCCAGCAGCATGCAAACGCCCAGCCCGTAGTCGAGCAGCGGCGTGTCCGCCGTCAGCCCGGCGAACGCGCTGCCGTTGTTGCCGGTCGCCGAGCTGAACGCATACAGCATCTCGCTCAAGCCGTGCGGCCCGGCGTTCGCCAGCGACGACACGCCGTCCGGCAGCACGAGGCAGAGCGCGGTGCCGCCCAGGATGCAGAGCGGCAGGATCAGCACCGCCAGCATGGCGAGCTTGACCTCCCGCGCCTGCACCTTCTTGCCCAAGTACTCCGGCGTGCGCCCCACCATCAGCCCGGCCACGAACACCGCCAGCAGCGCG
>CAXUIQ010000405.1:2750-4270 GCA_964250815.1 uncultured Acetobacteraceae bacterium | reverse complement strand
GCCGGGGCCTCCGGGTCCTCCGCCTCCTCGCTTTCGACGACCTGGATGCCCATTTCGCTGAGCATCGCCATCACGTCCTCGATCTGCTCCGAGCTGTTCTGGTCGGACGGCAGCACGGCGTTCAGCTCATCGAAGGTGATGTAGCCGCGCTCCCGGCCGCGGGCGATCAGGCGCTTGACGGCCACCGCGTTGGTGTCGAGCAGCGTGGTGTCGCCGTCCTGGTCGGCGGGCGCTGCGTCGGCGGTCGCGGCTTGCTTGGTCGCCATGGATCAGGGCACTCCATAAATGCGTGCGGCGCGGCGTCCCGCGCGGCACATCAGGGTTCGGCCTCCATGCCCTGGTCGGGCACGGACAGCGCATCTCGTGCGGCGCAGAGCGCAATCAGCCGGCGCTGCGTCGCATCGTCCGGCTGGTCGATGAAGGCGCGGCTTGCCGCGGCCACCTCCTCGTCCAGCCGCGAGCGGTGCATCAGTCCGAAGATATGCCACCAGCCGGCCTCCGCCTCCGCGGGCATGGCGTCGGCATGGGCACAGGCCGGCAGCGGATAGGGCGCTGACGACAGGGCCTGGGCCGCCTCTTCCATTGCACCAGATGCATGCAGGTGGGACAGCAAGGTTGCGGAATCAAGCATATCGCGTTCGGAAGCGTGCAGGACCGCGTCGCGCAGCCGAGACATCGCGGGCGGAAGATCCAGGGCAGCGAAGGCTTCCTCCACGTCGTGCAGCAGGTCGGGGTGGCGCAGCAGGATCGCCACCAGGCACCGCCCGCGCTCCGCCTGCGTTTCATCGAGTGTGGAGAGCGTCCGCGCCGGCCGGGGCTTGGACGGCGCGGCTTTGCCGGGGCGCTTGCGGCTGGCATAGAACCGGTCCAGCAGGGCGCCCCGGTATTCGGCGGCAAGCGAGCGGTCGGCGATGCGTCCCGTCGCCGCGACCAGCCGGGCGCGCAGCGCCGCCCGCTGTTCCGGCGCGTCGCCGCCGCCCTGCTCGCGGACGAAATCGAACAGCGCCTCCGACAGCGGACGCGCCCTGTCCAGCAAATCCTGGAACGCCGCCGGACCATGCTTGCGAATCAGCGTGTCCGGGTCCTCGTCGCCCGGCAGCGCCGCCAGCCGCAGCGTACGCTCGGGCGTCAGCAGCGGCAGGCAGAGTTCGGCCGCCCGGGCGGCGGCGCGCCCGCCGGCGGCGTCGCCGTCGAAGCACAGCACCGGGTCGGGCGCGAGGCGCCACAGCTCCTCCAGTTGCTCCTCGGTCAAGGCGGTGCCGAGCGGCGCGACCGCCCCCGCGAACCCCGCCTGGTGCAGCGCGATCACGTCCATGTAGCCTTCCGCCACCACCAGCCGCTGCCCCGCCCGCACCCCGGCGCGCGCCAGGTCCAGCGCGTAAAGGTTGCGCTTCTTGGAGAACACGGGGCTTTCCGGCCCGTTGATGTACTTCGGCTTGGCGTCGCCCAGGGTGCGCCCGCCGAAGCTCGCCAGCCGCCCGCGGCGGTCGCGGATCGGGAAAGTGACGCGGTTCCAGTAA
>CAXUIQ010000405.1:0-2740 GCA_964250815.1 uncultured Acetobacteraceae bacterium | reverse complement strand
GGCCGCGGCTTCGCGCAGCACCCCGGCTGCCAGCACCCGGGCCGGCGCCACGCCGCCGCGCGCCAGCTCGGCCGTGAGCGACCCGCGCCCGTCGCCGCTCCAGCCCAGGCCGAACCGCGCGATCGTCTCGGGCGACAGGCCCCGGCGGCAAAGGTAGTCGAGCGCCGCCGCCCCCTCCGCCTCGTGCAAGCGCCGGGCGAAGCCCGCCTGCGCCAAATCCAGCACGTCGTGCAGGTCGAGGCGCTGCCGCTCGGCTTCCGCCGCGCGGGGCGACGGCTTCGGCACCTCAAGCCCGGCCTCGCCCGCCAGGCGCTCCACCGCCTCCGGAAAGCCCGCGCCCTCGCTTTGCATGACGAAGCTGATGGCGTCGCCGTGCGCGCCGCAGCCGAAGCAGTGGAAATGGTCGTCGTACACCTGGAAGCTCGGCGACTTCTCGTTGTGGAACGGGCAGCAGCCCTTCCAATGGCGCCCCGCCTTGGTCAGCTTGACCCGGCGCCCGACCAGCGCCGTGAGCGGCGTGCGCGCCCGCAGCTCGTCCAGGAAGGCCGGCGGCAGCGGCATCAGGACGACAAGCGCGCCCGCACCAGCGGCCCGGCCCGGCCCATGTCCAGCGCCGCGCCGTGCGCAGCCTTCAGCGCCGCCATGACGCGGCCCATGTCCTTGGGCGAGGCCGCGCCCGTTGACGCCACCGCGGCATCGACCGCGGCCAGGAGGTCCGCATCGTCCATCTGCCGCGGCAGGAAGCTTTCGATCACGGCGATCTCCGCCTCCTCCTTGGCCACCAGCTCCGGCCGGTTGCCTTGGCGGTACAGATCGACCGACTCTCGCCGGGACTTCACCATGCCGCGCAGCATCGACAGCACCTCCTCGTCCGGGATGGCGGCGACACCCTTCGGCCGGGCGGCGATGTCGAGGTCCTTCAGCCGGGCAAGGATCATGCGCAGCGTCGAGGTGCGCGCGGCGTCCCCGGCCCGCATCGACGCCTTCAAGCCGTCGGTGAATGTGTCGCGCAAAGCCATCGTTCCGGTCCAGTGCTGTTGCGGATGTTTATATGGAATGCTGGATTGCCAGGAAAAAGCTCGCCTGGAAAAAATCTCCGTCGCTTTTCGGCCCGTGTTGCCCTGGTAAATATTTTCCCATATCGTGCGGCTATGGCCAGCATCGACGACATCATCGACCAGCTTGGCGGCGCGGACGCGGCGGCCCGGCTCGCCGGCGTGGGAACCGAGGCGGTCCGCAAATGGCGGCAGTCCCGCGCCATCCCAAGCAAGCACTGGGCCGCGGTGATCGCCGCGACCGGGCTGCCGCTTTCTGCCCTGGCGGGCATTCCAACCACGGAGGCCCCCATGACGGAAACCGCTACGGCCGATACCAAGCCCGACGGCGCCACGGCGGCGCTGGTGCTGGCGGACGGCACGGTGTTCTGGGGCCGCGGCTTCGGCGCGCATACCTTCGGCCCTGGCGGGGGCGGGCGCGTCGGCGAGGTCTGCTTCAACACCGGCATGAGCGGCTACCAGGAAACCCTGACCGACCCGTCCTACGCGGACCAGATCATCACCTTCACCTTCCCGCACATCGGCAATGCCGGCGCCAATGCCGAGGACCTGGAGGCGACCACGATTGCCGCCCTGGGCCTTGTGGTGCAGCAGGACGTGACCGAGCCGAGCAATTGGCGCTCCACCCAGACGCTCGACGCCTGGCTGCGCTCCTGCGGCGTGCCCGGCATCGCCGGCGTGGACACCAGGGCGCTCACCATCCGCATCCGCGACGGGGCACCGCCCCACGGAGTGATCTCCCACCCGGCGGACGACCGCTTCGACCTTGCAGCCCTGCGTGAGTTCGCGGAGGACTGGCCAGGGCTGGAAGGCATGGATCTCGCGAAACGGGTGAGCTGCACCCAGACCTACACCTGGGACGAGGGCACCTGGGCCTGGCCCGGCCGCCACGACGCGGCGCCGCCCCGGCACCACGTCGTTGCCGTCGATTACGGCGCCAAGCGCAACATCCTGCGCAGCCTGGCCGCCGCCGGGTGCCGGGTCACGGTGGTGCCGGCGACGGCGACGGCCGAGGACATCCTGCGCCACGGACCCGACGGCGTGTTCCTGTCCAACGGCCCCGGCGATCCGGCCGCCACCGCCGCCTACGCCGTGCCGACGATCCTAGGCGTGCTGGAGCGCGGCGTGCCGCTGTTCGGCATCTGCCTGGGCCACCAGTTGCTGGCCCACGCCTTGGGCGGCCGCACCTACAAGCTCGGCCGCGGCCACCGCGGCGCGAACCAGCCGGTGAAGGACCTGGCGACCGGCCGGGTGGAGATCACCGCGCAGAACCACGGCTTCGCGGTGGACGATAGCAGCCTGCCGCCCGGCGTGCGCGTCACCCATGTCAGCCTGTTCGACGGCAGCAACGAGGGCATCGCCTGCGACGGGCGCCCGGCGTTCAGCGTGCAGTACCACCCCGAGGCCAGCCCCGGCCCGGCGGACAGCCGGCACCTGTTCCGGCGCTTCGTCGAGATGATGGAGCGCGGCGCGGCCGCGGCGACGGAGCAGGCGTAGATGCCCAAGCGCACCGACATCCGCTCCATCCTCATCATCGGCGCCGGCCCCATCGTCATCGGCCAGGCGTGCGAGTTCGACTATTCCGGCGCGCAGGCCTGCAAGGCGCTGCGGGCGGAGGGCTACCGGGTGGTCCTGGTCAACTCCAACCCGGCCACCATCATGACCGACCCGGGCCTCGCGGACGC
>CAXUIQ010000404.1:0-4276 GCA_964250815.1 uncultured Acetobacteraceae bacterium | reverse complement strand
ACACCTCTGGCGAAAGCTTCAGGGTGTCCACCAAACCGGGTCAATCCCAATCCCACATCGCTTTCCGCCGGCGCACCTTGCTGCCGCTTGACGACTGCCTGCACGCCCTACAGCCCAGCATCCCGGCGCTCACGCGCTCCAGCCTGCACCGCTGCCTGCAACGGCACGGCATCTCCCGCCTGCCCCAAGCCGAAGGCGACAAGCCAGGCAAGAAGCGCTTCAAGGCCTGCCCGAGCGGCTTTGGGCACACCGACGTCGACCCCCGGGGTGCGCCGGGCATCGCCGAGGTCCGCACCGAGCCGAGTTCGCCTTTGCCCAACGGCACGCGCGCGCCACGCGCCGCGTCGCGGCCGACCTCCCGCGCGCGCTCGCCAAGGCGCTGCCCTACAAGCCGCGCGCCGTGCCGACCGACAACGGCGTGCCAGCGAAGCCGCGGAGCGGTTTGCGCGCGTTCACCAGCAACCTGCCGGACCGGACCGGCCCCGAAGCCGAGGCCGCCACCGACGCCATCCGGGCCGCACGCGGCGAGCCGCGCTTGCATCGCCTCCCTGCCTTCGACGGCGCACGCCCCCAGCTCGGCATCGAGCACAGGCTGACCAAGCCATGCCACCCGTGGACCAATGGCCAGGTCGAACGCATGAACCGCACGCTCAAGGACGCCACCGTGCGCCGCTACCATTGCGCCAGCCACGACGAGCTGCGCGCCCATCCCCAGCTCTTGCTGGACGCCTGCAACCACGCCCGCCGCCTCAAGGCGCTGCGTGGCCTACACCCTACGAGTTCATCTGCCGGGCCTGGACCAAAGAACCAGAACGGTTCAAGCTTGACCCGTCACACCACACCCCGGGACTGAACATTTAGAGCGTAGCCGGATCAGTTTTGGTCGCATGCGGCATGCCGAATGTAGTTGGCGCACTTTGCCGGGCTGACGGTTCCGAGCAAGGTTCCGATCCGGTTGCACACGGCGGCGATGGAGCGTTCGTCGGCTTTGCGCAGCAGCGTTCTCAGTTTGGCGAGCACCATCTCGATCGGGTGGAGGTCCGGGCAGCAGGGCGGCAAAAACAGCAGATGGGCGCCCGCGTCCCGGATTGCCCGGCGGGTGCCTGCGCCCGTGTGGCTGCCAAGATTGTCCAGCACGACGATGTCGCCGGGCTTGAAGGTGGGAACGAGGAACGGCTCGACCCAGGCACGGAACAGCGTGCCGTTGATCGGGCCGTCGAACACAAGGCGCGGTGAGGCCGCGGCTGCGCAGCCCAGCCGGAAACGTCATGGTTGTCCAGCGCGCCTGCGGGACGGCCGCAGCCAGGCGCTGGCCGCGCAAGGCCCGGCCATGGGTCCGGGTCATGTTGGTCTTGGCCCAGGCTTCCCCACGAACACCCGGCGAGCCGGGTCAACACGGCATTGATGGCGCTTCCACCGTTCGCGCTTGCGGCCCCCATCCGGCCGGTCTTGCTCAGCGGCGCAGGCTTTTTGGAGGTGAGCCGTTTGTCACGCAGAAAACGCCATGCGGCGTCGTGGCTGACCTTCAAACCATGGCCGGCCAGCACGGCCGCGATCCGGGCCAGCAGCCAGTCCCGCTCGGACAGGAGCGCGAACCGTCGGCGCCCGCCCCTCGGCTTGGCCGCCTGCTTGCCGGTGTCGCGAAAGCCTTTTATCCAGAGGATCACGGTCGACCGGCCCAACCCGAGCAGGCGGGCCACAGCACCGCGGCTTTGACCCCCTTCCACCAGAGCAATCGCACGCTGGCGAAGGTCGGACAGGCAGGGCTTCAAGCTGGCCTCCGACCCAGCCAGCAGCTTGGATCAGAGTTCAACCCGCAGCGGCCCCCCAACTCAACTCGATCCGGTTACGCTCTACGCCGTGCCGCTGCCCGTCACGCGCCAGATCGCGTTGCCCACGTCGTCCGCTATCAGCAAGGAGCGGCGGTCCGCGCCGAGCGCCACCCCGACCGGGCGCCCATAGGACGTGCGTTCGTCGGCACTGAGGAAGCCCGACAGGATGTCCCGCGGCGGGCCGCATGGATGTCCGTTCTCGAACGGAACGAAGACAAGCTTGTAGCCGCTCAGCGTGCTGCGGTTCCACGACCCGTGCTGCCCGACCGCCATCCCGTCCGGGAACCCCGGCAGCGTGCCGGCCGGCACCCAGCACAAGCCCAGCGACGCGGTGTGCCCGCCCAGCGCGTAGTCCGGCGTCAACGCGCCCGCGACCGCCTTTGCGTCCTGCGGCACCCGGGCATCCACGGTCTGGCCCCAGTAGCAATGGGGCCAGCCATAGAACCCCCCGTCGCGCACCGAGGTCAGGTAGTCGGGCGGCGTTTCGTCGCCAAGGCCGTCGCGCTCGTTGACAACCGTCCAAAGCGCGCCCGTCGTCGGCTCCCATGCGAGGCCCACCGGGTTGCGCAGGCCGCTGGCGAAGATGCGGCTGCCGCCCGTCGCGAGATCAAGCTCATGGATGGCCGCACGCCCTTCCTCGGCCTCCATGCCCTCGTCGCCGATGTTGCTGAGCGAGCCGACGCCGGCATACAGCTTCCGGCCGTCGAGGCTCGGCAGGAGGCTGCGCGTCCAATGGCCGCCGGGCTTGAAATCGACCAGCTTGCGGCCGGGCGCCGTGATCCCGCTTGCTCCCTGGGCATAGGGGAAGACGACCACGCCATCGGTGTTGCCGACATAGAAGCTGTCGCCCAGGCAGGCCATGCCGAAGGGCTGGTTCAGCCCCTCCATGAACACGTCCTGGATTTCGGCCACGCCGTCCCCGTCAGGGTCGCGCAGCAGGCTGATGCGGTTGGCGCTGTCCCCCATCGCTGCCGCGCGCTTCATGGTGCTGACCATGGCATAGTCGAACACGCCCTTGGCGGGCCTGCTCACTTCCGTGGCCTCCGAGACCAGGACGTCGCCGCCCGGCAGCACGAGGAGCCAGCGCGGATGCTTGAGCCCGGCGGCAAAGGCGTTGACCTTGAGGCCCGGCGCCGCGACCGGCGTCTGTCCCGGGTCCCATCCCCGTGCCGTCGGCATCTTCAGCGTCGGGACGTAGCCTTGCGGCTTCGCGTCCGGAATGGCCGGAGCGCTCCCCCAGGCCGGCTCGGGCGCACCGTGCTTCAGCCGCCGCATCGCCAGCGCCCCGCCGCCGACCAGCGAAACGCCCCGCGCGAAAAGGTCCGAAAATTCCAATGCGCTGTCCTCCCTGATCGGTTGCAGGGTAGCGCAAGCCACCCGGTGTACTGCCTGCGGTGTCTGAGACACCGGGCTGGACCCTACGCGGCCAGCGTCGCGGTTGGAAGCTGCTCGGCGCGGATCGCGGCGGGCGGGCGGAAGCCATGCCACTCGGTGAGCCAGGTCGCGTTGCGGGCGTCCCGGAGCTCGATCAGCGCCTGACGGAGCTGCTCGACGGTGTCGAAGCTGCGCACCCAGGGCAGGTTCTCCTTGAGGGTGCGGATGAAGCGCTCGGCGCAGCCGCTGCCCTCAGGGGCGCAGAAAGGCGGGCGAGCTCTCGATGCCCAGGAAGGCGAGTTCCTCTTAGCACGACCTGGACACTTTCATCTCGGGAGATGGCTGGAATTGGTGTTTGCAACAGGGGCACTGGACGGACGGGGCGGTTGGGGCAAACAGCTTGGCCATGGTGGCGCGGCGCACCGCGGGCAGGCTTGGCGATGGTGGCGGTCCCGGAACGCGGGGTGACATTTTTCCCCAGCCCCGTCCGGGGCTGGCCGGCGAGGCGCAGGTGCTGCAGGGGAACTCGACCGCCCCTTGAAGCGGTGATTGCCTTCATCGACGAGCCCCGTGAGGAGTATGAGGTCGAGCCAATCTGCAGGGTGCTGCCAGCGAAACCGCACAGCGGTTGCGTGGGATCGCCCCATCGACGTATCACGAGCGCAAGGCGCGGCAGGCCGACCCTTCCCGCCTGCCCTTGTGCGCCAAAGCGGTGCGGCGTTGCGGGTGGAGATCAAGCGCGTGTTCGATGCCAACTTCCACGTTTATGGCGTGCGCAAGATGTGGCGGCAGCTCCGGCGTGAAGGCTTCGACGTTGCCCGTTGCACGGTGGCCAGGCTGATGAACAGCATGGGGCTGGCCGGCGCTGTGCGGGGAAGAACGGTAAGAACCACGGTCAGCGACAAAGCGGCATCGTGCTCGCTTAATCGCGTCAACCGCCAATTCCAAGTATAGTGTCCGTCAACGTGGTGGAAATTGGGGGGTAGGTTTGGGTGGCCGTGGGTCATGCGGCTACCAGGGGCTACGCATGAGATCTTGTGCCGGTCCTGCATGGAATTCGTCGGCTACCC
>CAXUIQ010000403.1:2277-4279 GCA_964250815.1 uncultured Acetobacteraceae bacterium | reverse complement strand
ATGTGGACGTAGGTGCCGAAGCGGACGGGGAAGCCCTCCATCTCCGGCCGGTAGTTGGCGTTGCCATAGACCAGCTCGGGCGGGACCACGCCGTCGCGGGTGATGTGCCGGGTGTTGTAAACATCGGCCAGGAACAGGTTCAGCGCGCGGACCCGCTGGGCGACGCCGCGCTCCAGCACGGACCATTCGGCGGCGGCGATGATGCGGGGCACGCAGTCGAACGGCAGGATGCGGTCGATCGCGCTGGCCTCGGAATACACGGTGAAGGTGATGCCGAGGTTGAACAGGTCGCGCTCCGCCGCCCGCGCCCGCAGGCGCAAGGCGTCAAGGCCGATCTCGCTGATCCGCTCCCGCACCAGCCCCGCCGAGCCGCCGTCGCCGTCGCGGGCGGTGAGTTCGCAATAATAGGCGCCGGGGTCGTAGGTGGAGAACGGGTTGGCGCTGTTCGGGTGCATTCGGCGGTTGGGCTTTCGTTGCGGGCGGCTCTGGTGGCGTCGGCGCTGGCGGCTTCGGTGCGGCTGCATCTCCTGGAGCGCGTGAACAGGCGGCTCGCGCCGCCGAGGCACCAAAGCTTGTTATGCACAGACCGTGCCTGACTGCAACCTTGGCGCCTGCGTCCGCCGCGGCGGCGGCACGGGACCGCGACAGCGTCTTTTCGGCAACAACTGCGCCGCCGCGCAGCACCGCCGCAAATGCTTGTTGCGCTTCCGGGCAAGAGGCGGTTTACCACGGTTGCCGCACGCCTGCGGCAGGATCGCGTTCCGAGTGGTGGAGGATGTTCATGCGAATGCTTGTGTCGGGGCTGCTTGCCGTCGGGCTGGTCGCCAGCCATGCCGCCGCGGCCCAATGCGTCCGGCCGGGCGACTATCCCGCCTTCGATGTCGCGGCGCTGAAGGCAAAGCTCATGATCACCGCGCTGACCTGCAACGCCGATGAGAAATACAACGCCTTCGTGACGAAATACCGTCCTGAGCTGGCGTCCCAGGACAAGGCGCTGAACAGCTTCTTCACCCGCGCCAACAGCCGCCGCGCCCGCCAGCAGCACGACGACTACATCACCCAGCTTGCCAACAGCCAATCGGAGACCGGGGTGAACCAAGGCACCCTGTTCTGCCACTACAACCTCGGCACGTTCGACGAGGTGATGGCGCTCCGCAGCGGCGCCGAGTTGACGGACTTCGCCGCGGGCAAGTCGATCATGCAGCCGGTCGTGGCGCCTGAATGCACGGCCGTACCGGCGCCGGCCGTGCGGTCCCGGGCACGCCGCCGGTCTTAGCCGGGCCGCAGTCGATGACCTAAGCAGGCTTTCGTGGCTTGGGCCACGAATGCCCGCTTAGCACTACCTGGGCGCTTTCAAGTTAAGCGGTGGGACGTCATATGCGCCTGACGTGGTTGGTGGGTGGCAAGGCGGACGTGGCTGACGGTGTGGGTGACCTGAACGGGTGGTTGGCCCCGTTTCTGGCGGTGATGGGGCGCAAGACGCGTCGGACATGGGCGCCTTTGTATCTGCAAGGCCTGCTCGGGCCGGGTGAGCGCAAGAGCTTGCAGCCGATGGCGGTGCGCCTGGGCCTGGGCGGCCACGACCAGCTGCAGCACTTCGTCGCAAGCACAGCCTGGGATGACGCCCCGCTGTGGACGGTGCTGGCGCAGGAAGCCGACCGGCTGGTGGGCGGCAAGGCCGCATACCTTGTGATCGACGACACGGCGTTGCCCAAAAAGGCACGCTGTCGGTGGGCGTGGCCCGGCAGTGTTGCGGCCAGCCCGGCAAGAAGGCGAACTGCCAGTCGATGGTGTCGCTCACCCTGGCTCAGGGCGAGGTTCCGGTGCCGGTCGGCCTGCGGCTGTTCCTGCCCGGCGAGTGGATTGCTGATCCCCAACGCTGTGCCCAGGCGGGCGTGCCTGAGGCGGACATGGTGGCGCACGCCAAGGGCGAGATCGCGCTTCTCGATCTGGACCGCGTGCGGGCCGCAGGCGTGCGGTTCGGCTGCGTGCTGGCGGACGC
>CAXUIQ010000403.1:0-2177 GCA_964250815.1 uncultured Acetobacteraceae bacterium | reverse complement strand
GGGCTACGGCACGAGTGCCGCGTTCCGGCACGGCCTCGACGAACGGGGGCTTTTGTGGGCGGTCGGCATCGCCAGAAGGTTTATGACGAGGACGTGCAGATCGTCCCGCCCACAGGCCGTGCGCGCAAGCCCGCGCCGGACCAGGAACCGCGCGCGGCCGAGGACGTGCTGGCCGCACTTCCTTGGCGCCGCGTGACCTGGCGAGAGGGCACCAAGGGCAAGCTTCAGGCCCGGTTTGCGGCCGTCCGGGTCCGCGTGGCGGACGGCGCGGTGTGGGGCAACAACCGGCACCTGCCGGGGGACGAGGTCTGGCTGGTCGGCGGGTGGCGCTCGTCGGGCGAGCGCAAATACTACCTGGCCAACCTGCCGCCCCGCACCCCCGTGCGGGTGCTGGCGACCGCGATCAAGGCGCGCTGGGTGTGCGAGCAGGCGCACCAGCAGCTCAAGGGCGAGCTAGGGCTGGGGCATTTCGAGGGCCGGTCCTGGACGGGACTGCACCGGCACGCGCTGATGTGCTGCATCGCTTACGCCTACCTCCAGCATCTGCGCCTCGCCGAGCACCGTCGGACGGGGCCGGGGAAAAATACGCCCCCATGTTCCGGGACCGCCACCATCGCCAAGCCTGCCCGCAGTGCGCCGCGCCATCATCGCCAGTCTGTTCGTCCAGCTTGCCCCGCCCGTTCAGTGCCCATGCTGCAAGCACCAGTTCCGGCCATGCCATGACCTGAAAGCGCCCAGGTAGTGCTAGGAGTCGTTAAGGACGCATCATTTTATCTGCTGCGCGTGAGCACGCTCCGCAGGATGATGCTTAGCGCAAGACGATCTCGACCCGGCGGTTGTGCGCCTCGCGCACGCCGGCAGCGGTCGGCACCAAGGGCTGGCGGTCGCCGAAACCCTGCGTCGTGATCGACTCGCGCGCCACGCCGTTGCGCACCAGTTCGTCCGCCACTGCCTGCGCCCGGCGCACCGACAGGCCTTGGTTGTAGCGCTCGGTCCCGGACCGGTCGGCATGGCCGGCAACCTCGATCCGCGTGACCTGCACGCGGGCGGCGGCGCCCGCAGCCTCCGCCACGATCTGCCGGGCGCGGCCGGTCAGGTCGGCGCGGTCCCAGTCGAAGAACACCAGGTAGGTGCGCGTCGGCTGCTGCACGGCTTCCGCCGGCGCCGGGGCGGCGGGCACCGGCGGTGGGGGGACGTTGAAGGCGTAGCGCAGGCCGAGCAGCAGGCTGTGGTTGGCGTCGCCGGCGGTCCGGACCTGGCTGGTGCTTGAAATCCCGACCGGTTCCGGGAAAACGCGGCCGAAGGTCCGCTCGCCGGCCAGCGCGTAGTAGCGGTATTCGGCCGTGAGGGAGAGGCCGACGACGGGCGGGATCGGGAAGGACAGTCCTGCAATCGCCTGATAGGCGAAGCTGGTGCTTGTGCCGCCCTGGCTGTTGAGAGTGCCGTCCGTACTCGCCACCCGCAGGCGCCGCGCCACATAGGAATACCCGGCACCGGCACCGACATAAGGGAAGACGTGGGGACTGCCGATGTCGAGGTCGAACAGCACGTTGGCCATCGGGCCATACTTCTGCTCCCGCCCGCCGACGGAGATCGTGACCTGTCCAGTGTTGCGGAAAGAGCCAACCCGGTTATAGCGGTAGTCTCCCTCCAGTTCGACGCGGACACCGTTGCCGAAGCCGTAGCCAAGGCTGCCCACTCCCACGATGCCGGTTTGGAAACCGACGCGCGCACTGGATGGAATCGTGGCGCGTGGAAAAAGAATGCTCTTGTTGCGCTCGTCCTGCATGAAGTTTACGCCGCCGCCCGCGCCGATGTAGAGGCCGCTGACCGGCTGCGCGGATGCCACGCCGTGGAACAAGGCCGGGGCGGCGAGCAACGTGGCGGCCAGCAAAGTCGGGCGCATCAGCAGCATCTCCAGAAACGGCAAGGGCCGGTCCATGCGCGGACCGGCCCCACCCTAGAATAACCCGGCTTCAGCAAGCAGTCGTGCCGGTCAGCGCAGCACGATCTCGACGCGGCGGTTCTGCGGCTCACGCACGCCGTTCGCGGTCGGCACCAGCAGGCGGGTTTCGCCGAAGCCCTGCACCGTGATCGACTGGCGCGGCACGCCGAGGCGCACGAGTTCGGACGCGACGTTCTGCGCCCGGCGGACCGACAGGCCCTGGTTGTAGCGC
>CAXUIQ010000402.1:0-4281 GCA_964250815.1 uncultured Acetobacteraceae bacterium | reverse complement strand
GCACGGCACCGGCCTCGGCCGGCGCCGTGCGCAGCAACGGGATCAGGTGCGGGCTGGCGTTGTCGGGACGGCCCGGGCGCCGGCGGTCCCCGGGGGCCGCGGAAACGGCGGCGGCAGGCGCGAGGTCCGGCTGGACGGCTTCAAGCGGCTCTTTCAATGTCATCGAGGCGGCCCCTCCAGGCGCATGTGACGATCGACGGCGTCGAACTCTTTATTGAGCCATCTTACACCATTTTGATTTCAAAATGGTTAATAAAGTGATGGGGCGAGTCAACGCCGCCGCATCTGGACCCGCGCCTTGAGGCGCAGGCAGGGCTGCTCGACATAGCGCCAGGACAGCCAGGCGCAGGCCAGGATGATCGCGATGGCGGCGTAGAACGTCTGGTCCGGCGACAGGCCGCCGTCCACCGCGATGACCGACAGCGTCACGGGATACCCGAACAGGTAGGCGCCGTAGGACAGGTCGCCGACCGCGCGCTTCAGGCGGGTGCCGAGGCCGCCCGCCATCCCGGCATACAGCACGAGGTAGGGCAAGAAGAGCTTGAGGGCGAGGCCGCCCAGCGCCGCCTGGTCGGCGGCGTACAGCCCGATCAGGCAGAGCGCGAGCAGCCCCCTGCTGAACGGGATGCGCTCGCGCATCATCCAGGCCGCGCTGCCTGCCAGGAAGTAGCTGGACAGGTCGATGAACGGGTAGGCGTGGACGTTGGTGAGCAGCGCGGCGCCGGGCGCGCTCTCGCTCAGCCCGAAGTGCTTGGCGAGTGGAAACGCCGCGAGGCTCAGCAGGAACAGCGGCACCGCCGAGCGCCGCAGCCCGGACAGCAGCGCGACGACCGGCAAGGCGATGTAGAAGGAGCACTCGATGGGGATGGTCCACAGCGAGCCGTTCATCATCCAGGGCGGGTCGGTGCCGGGGAACACGCCGTAGAGCTGCGCGTCCAGGCCGAACACCGAAACGTTCCACAGGTGCCGGAACCCGACGTAGCTCAGGAAGACCCACAGGCGGTCCTGCGTGAAGGCCGCGCCGATCACGAACACCTCGGCCAGCGTCACCAACGCGAGGCCCGGCACGACGCGGGCGATGCGGGCGAACACGTAGTCGTCCAGGCTGCGCTCGCACAGCGACCGGGTGACCAGGAAGCCGCTGATGACCAGGAAGCCATCGACGGCCAGCAGCCCGCCATAGCCGTAGTGCAGGTAGGCGTTGACCGGCTCCCACGGGCTGCGCTTGAGCGACAGGCAGTGGCAGTAGATCACCAGGACCGCCAGGGCGATCCGCAGCAGGTCGAAGTTGTTGCGGGACGGGTCGAAGCGGGTCGCGAACGTCGGAGCCTGCCGCTCCTGCGTCATCAATGCAATGCCGTCGTCCAACGCGAAACTCCCTACAGGGCCGTCCTGCGCCCATTACAGGCAAGCGGGCGGGATGGCGACCCGGCGGCCGATCCTGGTATGGCATTGCGCAGCGTTCCGCTGCTAGACCGCCCGCAGCCCCAGCAGAAGACCGGCCGCCGGCCCCGAAGCAGCGCAGCCCGCATTCCTCACCGCAGGTCCGAACCCATGCACGACATCGACGCCTACTGGCAGGACGGCCTCCCCCACATCGAAGGCTGGGTCAACGAACGGTGGCTGCCGTTCCTCAAGCTGATCGACCAGGTCCAGGACGAGCTGGGGATCACCGGGCACGTGGCCGAGATCGGGGTGTTCCACGGCAAGCTGCTGCTCGCCCTGGCCCACCTGACGCGGCCGGGCGGCAAGGTGACGGCGATCGACGTGTTCGACGACCAGCTCCGGAACATCGACGGCGCCGGCGTCGGCAGCCTCGAACGCTTGCAGGCGAACATCCGGTCGTACGGGCCGGACCACGAGGTCAGCTTCGCGTTCATCAAGAACGACAGCACGGCGCTGAACTGCGCGGACAAGGCCGACCTCGTCCGGGACCGCGGCCCGTTCCGCTTGTTCTCGGTGGACGGCTGCCACACCGCGGAGCACACGCTGAGCGACCTGCTGACGGCGCAGGACTGCCTGGCGCCCGGCGGCGTCGTGATGCTGGACGACATGTTCCAGCCGCATTGGCCCGGCGTGACCGAGGCGGTGGCGCTGTTCCACGGGCGCTACGTCCCCCGCATCAAGCCGTTCCTGTACTGCGCCCACAAGATGTTCTTCGCGGGCCACGGCTGGCACGCCGATTTCCTGCGGGCCTGCACCGGCCGCTTCGGCGGACAGGCCGACGCCAAGATGACGGAGATGTTCGGCCATCCCGTGCTGTCGATCTTCCCCTGACGGCCAGGCTACTCCTGCTCGGCGTGGCCCCCGGCGTCCTGCCGCAGCCGGTGGAAGCTGCGGCGGCTGAACGGCAACATGCCGAGGTAGATCAGCCCGGCGCCCGCCAGCGCCGCCCAGGGGTCCGCCACCAGCACCGCCGCGAACAGGCCGATCCCCAGCAGCAGCGGCAGCACGAAATCGCCGGGCACCTTGAAGTTCTTGAAGCTCCACACCGGCAGCGTGCTGACCAGCAGAAGCGCCGTGCCGGCCAGCACGAAGGCACAGAACAGCGGGTGGTGCGCCAGCGCCTCCAGCCACGGCAGCCGGAGCGAGTGCGCTTCCAGCCCCAGGAACAGCGGGAACAGCGCCAGCCCCGCCCCCGCCGGCGCCGGCACGCCGGTGAAGAAGTTGTAGGCATAGGCGTGCGCGATGGGCGGCGGCGTGTCGAGGGTCGCGTTGAACCGGGCCAGCCGCAGCGCCATGCACACCGCGAACATCAGGCACGGGGTGAAGCCGAAGCCGCCGGCACTGCGCAGGGACCACAGGTACAGCACGAAGGCCGGCGCCACGCCGAAGCAGCAGAAATCCGTCAGACTGTCGAACTCCGCGCCGAAGCGGGAGGTCGCCTTGAGCAGCCGGGCCAGCCGCCCGTCCACCCCGTCGATGCAGGCCGCCACCACGATGGCCGCCGCAGCCGGGCCGAACCGCCCGTCCAGGGCGTAGCGCATGCTGGTCAGCCCGGCGCACAAGCCGAGCAAGGTCAGGATGTTCGGGATCATCCGGTTGAACGACGGCCCGGCAAAGCGCGGGCGCCGCCGCGGACGGAACCGGGTGCGCAGCCGGGCGACCGGGGAGCCGGCGCGCTCGGGCGTCACGGCGCGGACAGCTCCGCCAGCACCGTCTCGCCGCCGACGGTCAACTGGCCTTCCTCCACCAGCGGACGCACCCCTTCCGGCAGGTACAGGTCGGTGCGGCTGCCGAAGCGGATGATGCCGAAGCGGCTGCCGCCCAGCACGGCCTGGCCTTCCCGCACCTGGCAGACGATCCGGCGCGCGATCAGCCCGGCGATCTGCACCACCGCCATCTGCCGCCCGTCCGGCAAGCGGAGCGCCAGCGCGTTGCGCTCGTTGTGCTCGCTCGCCTTGTCCATGCTGGCGTTGACGAAGCGTCCGTGGCGGTAGGCGATGCGCGTCACCGTGCCGCTCGCCGGCATCCGGTTGACGTGGACATCCAGCACCGAAAGGAAGATCGCCACCCGCCAGCGCGGCCCGTCGCCAAGGCCAAGCTCAGCCGGCGGCACCGCCTGCGCCACCGAAACGACCCGGCCATCCGCGGGCGCCACCACGGCGCCGGACCGTTTCGGCGGCACGCGCTCCGGGTCGCGGAAGAAGTATAGGCAGAACAGCGTGAACGCCGCGCCGAGCCAGGCGAGCCAGGCGCCCACGGCGAGCCCGAGCAGGGTGGTGGCGACGCCGCCCAGGATGAAGGGCCGGCCGACCGGGTGCGGCGGCGCCAGGACGGAACGGAAGGATTCGATGGGAGTCATGGCTCACGAAATGGTCATCCCGCCGGACACGGGCAAGGCCGCAACGCAGCCGGGGGAAAGCCCGCTACCGCGCGGCGGCGGGTATGGCGAGGGCCTGGCCGGGATAGATGAGGTGGGGATCGCGGATCCGGCCGCGGTTCGCCAGGTAGATGACGGTGTAGCGGATGCCCGCGCCGTAGGCCCGGCGCGCCAGCAGCCACAGGGTCTGGCCCGGGCGCACCACCACCCGCCCGGACGCGAGCGCCGCGGGCGCGACCGTCATGCGCCGGAACGGCACCTCGACCTGGGCCAGCAGCGCGCCGCTGGCGTCGAGCTGGTCCACGCGCAGCCGGTGCGCGTTCCGGAGCAGCGCGCGTGGCGGCGCCATGGCCCAGCGGCCCTGCGCGTCCGCCGTCGCGGCCCCGACCGGCGCGTTGTCCAGATAGGCCCGCACCGTGGCGCCCGGCGGCGCCTGGCCCGCGCATCGGGTCGCGCGG